>NZ_JBMDKF010000006.1:0-270227 GCF_057809575.1 Azospirillum sp. FG154
TCGTCAGGCTCATAACCTGAAGGCCGCAGGTTCAAATCCTGCCCCCGCAACCAAACACCAAGCCGTTGATCCAGAACATGGATCAGCGGCTTTTTGGCATTTCAACTCAGCGTGGATCAGCCACCGACAGGGCGTTTGTCGCGCGCCACCCGTCGTCCAACAGAACGGTCACGCGGTCGCCGCCGCGAACCGGGATGGCGTGCGCCAACGGGCTGAACACCTCGGTGGACCAGATTAGGAAATCGTTGAACCACAATTCTTGAACCCACATCACCGCGTTCAAGGTTCCAGCGGATTCAACGGCCAGCGTCGTGCGACTGGGCAAGCCGGTGAAGCGTTCGCCCCCATCATAACGGATCTCCGTCACCAGGGTTGGATCGCCCAAGAAACGCCCGCCGCCGCGCTGGTGGCGGTAGCCGCCGTTGGTGGAGCCGGGCGACCAGTCGTAATCGCCGAACGTCACCGGGCGGGAGCGGTTGTAGCAAATCTCCGTCGTCATCGCGTCGAGCAGCGGCCCGAGATTGAGCGCGTAGCGGTTTTCCAGATCGCCGACGGAGCGCCGCAGATCGGCGAGTTCGGAATAGGCGTCAACCGGCGGCCAATCGCAGGGAATGGCGCGGTAGCGGACCCGATTGGGCACGGTCACGCAAGCGGGCGTGCCGAAACGGTGGCGCAGATCGCAGACGGCGGTTGAGCGCGTTTCATCAACGATGATGTGGTTGGTGTAGATGAAGGCGAGCAGCACGTCGAAACGCCCGGACAGATCGGAGGGCGTGAGTTCCCTCAGATCGGCTTCCAGAAAGCGGATGCGGTCGGCGCAGCCGTTGACGCGGGCCAGATCGCGGGCCAGATCGACGTGATCGCGATCCACCGCCACCACGTCTCCAGCCCCGGCTTCCAAGGCCAAAAGGGACAGGATGCCCGTGCCGCATCCGGCGTCGAGCACGCGCGCGCCCGGCGTCACGGCGGCCCGCACCGCCTGTTTGACGCTGAAGGTCCGATCCAGCCGCAACAGGATGCGGAGATGCATCGCGACGGAGAAATGGACGTCGCGTTTGGGCGGCGGGGCCGGGGCGATGGGGTCGGCTGAACGGTTGTGGTTGGATCGGTCGCGGTCGGAGCGGTCGCTCATCGGTTGGCTTTCCGGTCAGAGGGGGCAGGGCGGGTGTGGCCGCTCAGATCGCGCGCAGTCGCTCGAAAAAGCTGGTGACTTTGCTGTTCAGTTCTGCCGCCTCATGTTGCAAAGCGTCGGAGGCTCCATGCAGATCCCCGGCGGCCCGGCTGGTGGATTCCGCCGCCCCGGCCACGCCGTTGATGTGGGTCGAGACGTCGCGGGCACCGTCGGCGGCGCGCCCGATGCTGCGCGCGATTTCCTGAGACGTCGCCCCCTGCTGCTCCATCGCTGAGGCGATGCCGATGGAGATGTTCCGCATGTTGGCGACGATGCCGCCGATGGTGGAGATGGCCGCCACAGCGCGGTCCGTCTCGCCCTGGATCTCGCCGACGAAGGATTGAATTTCCACGGTCGCCTGGGTCGTCTGGCTGGCCAGCGCCTTCACTTCGTTCGCCACGATGGCGAATCCCCGGCCCGCTTCTCCGGCGCGCGCCGCCTCGATGGTGGCGTTCAGCGCCAGAAGGTTGGTCTGGGTGGCGATGTCCTGAATGACCTTGACGATGGCCTCGATCCGCTGGGCGGCGCTGGCCAGCCCCTGCATGGTGGCGTTGGTCCGTTCGGCCTCGTTGACCGCGCGCTCGCTGACTTCGGTGGAGTTGGCGACCTGTTGGTTGACCTCGCTGACCGCCGCCGACAGCTCTTCGGCGGCGCTGGCGATGGTTTCGACGTTGCCGGAGGTCTCGTTGGCGGCGTGGTTCACCGCGTCGATCATGCCCCGGCTTTGCTGGGCCATCGCCGACAGGCCGCCCGCGTTGGAGCGGACCTGCTGGGCCGCCGCGACCACCGCCGCGACGATCTGACCGATTTGACCGCGAAATTCGTCGAGCGAGCGTTCGATGGACTCCTGCCGCCGTTGCTTGGCCGTCTGCTCGGCGGCTTGCGAGGCGATCAGGTCGTCGGCCCGCTGGCGGTTCTGCTTGAAGATCTCCAACGCGCGAGCCAGCACGCCGATTTCGTGGCGGTCATCGAGATGGGGAATCTCGACGGTCAGATCGCCGTCGGCCAAGCGGCCCATGCGGTCGGCCATCATCGCCACCGGGCGGCTGATGCTGTGGGCCAGCGCGTAGGCCAAGGCGCTGCCGACCAGAACGACGATGGCCGAGATGCCAAGGTAGATTTTCAGAATGCGGTTGTAGATGGCGTCGACGTCGTCGAGATACAGGCCGGTGCCGATCGACCATTGCCAAGGTTTGAACTCCGCCGCGTAGGCGATCTTTTCCACCGGATCGGTCTGGCCGGAACGGGGGAAGCGGTAGCGGAAGAAATCGCCGCCCCGCTGAGCCGCCTCGATCTGCAAACGAACCGTGGGCACGCCGTCAGCCGTTTTGAAATCCATGCGGTTCTTGCCTTCAAAGGCGGTGTTGACATGAACCATGGTCACGCCGTCGTAGCGCGTGGCGAAAAAATAGTCTCCGGCGCCAAAGCGCAGCGGGCGGATCTGGTCGCGGGCCGCTTGCTGGGCCTGTTCGCGGGTCATCTGGCCGGCCGCTTCCTTGTCCTGCCAGCCCTGCACCATGCCGCGCACGACGCCGACGGTCTGGCGCAGTTGCTCCTTGCGGTCCTCCAGAAGGCTGTCCTTCAGGACGCTCAGGCCAAAGCCGATGACCACCATCAGGGCGATCAACAGCACCGGGATGAACAGCATCAGTCGGTGGGAAATGCGAAGTCGTTTCAGCATGGCGCCCTCGTGCTTCAGTCATCGTTGTCGGGCGTTCGGTCGCGGACGGAGGCAACCGGACGCCGCTGCGGGGTGGCGACCGTTGGTCTTCAGGAAACCAGGATGAGCCGTTCGGTGGGGGGCGTTTCGTAAAGGGCTTCCGGCGCGACTGTTTCGGGGGAGAAGGTCATGCGTCGGCCAAGAACCGTTTCGGACAGGTCAAGGGACAGGTGAAGCTCCCCCATGCAGGCGACCGCGCAGGCTTCGTAAAGCTGCGGAACGCCCATGTGGGTCAGAAGATCGAGATCGGCGTCGGTGACGCTTCCCCGGTCGCGGTCGATGTAGCGATAGCCCGACCCGGCGCTGTGAAGGCCGGGGACAAAATAGACGTCGGGTTCCTTGACGAAGATCACGCTGGATTTGTCGCTGTCGAACGTCTCGACCTCGCCCCAGTCGGTGACGGACTTGGCCGAGAAACAATCGGACAGCCCCAGATGGTGGAACAGGGCGGCGGCGGCGCGCACCGGATCGCGGCTGGCTTCGTGGACATAGTGGGTGGTCGCCACGCCATGACGCTTGGCGTAGCCTTCGACGCGGACCGCGTTGAGGGACGCCAGAACGAAATGCCGCACCAGCCGTTCGCGCGGCATTCGGTCGGACCATTTGTTGAGCCAGGAGGCGAGCGACAGAACCGGATCGCGATCCAGCATGATGAGATGCAGGCGGTCGGGCGGATAACCCGCCTCGATCAGAATTTGCAGAGGGATGTAGAGGCATTCGGCCATCAGATAGGGGCCGGCCACTTCCTTGCTGAAGATGTGGGGGGTGTCGTGGGCGAAGGGCGGCGTCCAGTGGGATTGCGGGTCGCCGGTCAGGCTGTTGCGCATGGCTGACTTGACCGGCTGGTAGTAAGACGGGACGCCAGCTTCGCCAAACAAATTGGCGATGGCGGTGGAGCCGACGCGGCAGCGGCCCCAACCATAATACAAATGCGGGAAATCCTCGGTTGGGATCCGATGGAAATCGGCGGAAAGGATGGACACGACGGTGTCGGTCAGATCATTCAGCCGAAAATCACGTGTTTGATACTTTCCATCCGGCTCCATCCACAAAGACAAAATGGAGTCATCATCGGATCGAATGAGATCAGACATGGAATAGAAAGCGCCAGGATTGCTCTCAAACGTTCCCACGACAAACCTCCCTTTTCAGCATCGTTGTTTGTTCAACAAACGCAGAAAATCGCCGCGTTGACCGTGTGCAGACGTATGTGTTTTCTGAAAGTTCAATAGTGGAATGATCGGTTTGTTTGTTTTCTATTTTTGTTCGGACGTACAAAAAATTGCGCCAATCATATTAACAAAAAGTTACCACGGGGCGTGCTGCGTGACTAAGTTTGTTGGAATTATCGATTTTCATAAAAATTTATTTCCGCAATTTTTGTTAAATTCAAGAAACGAGAGAATTTTCAAAAATTTATCATGGTTGTTATTGTAGAATAATTGTTTTCTCTCGATAGAAATAGATCGTGATTATTTCCAGGTGATTGGAGGGTTGTAAGGGGAGAGAAAGTGGAAAAATTGCAAATACTGATTGTGGCAAAGACGTTGGCCGAAGACGCCTCTTTCGGCGCGCGTATGAAATTTCCCGCATGAGTGGCGAATCTTCGGTTTTGAAGAATCTTTCGGTGGCGCCCTTGAGAGGCGCAAGGGGAAATCTTAGGTAATTCTTGCGGACACATTGTTTCCATAAGCGAATGCGCAGAAAGCAACGCGGTCGCGCTGATTGAGGGCAGCCGCCCACGCCAAACGCCCCGATGAGAGTGACTCATCGGGGCGTTTGGCGTGGGCGGCTGTCTTTTGGTGGAATTACGCCAGGGCGTTCGCCATCAACCGGTCCGGCGGCGGCGCTTCGGGGAGTTGTTGGGAGACGTAGCCTTCGCTGTGGATTTGATCGTCCTTGGCCCCCAGCGCCTTGGCGGCGGCGACGCAATCGCTGACGAAGGGCGGGCTGCCCGCGACGAAGAGGACGTGGTTCGACAAATCGGGGAACAGGCCGGGCAGGATGGTCGGGATTCTGCCGGTTAGGCCCTGTTCCGGCGCCTCGCGGGTCAGCGTCACCAGAACCTTGAAATTGCGATGTTTCGCCTGCCAATAGGCCAGCAACCCCTGTTCATAGACGTCCAGCTTGGTCGCGGCGGAGAACAGCAGCGTCACCGGCGGACGGTAGCCCCGGCGCAGCGCCGCGTCGGTCAGCGCCAAAATCGGCGCCAGCCCCGACCCGGCGGCCATGCACAGAACCGGGCTGTCCACCGACGGATCGCCGATGAAGGTTCCGTAAGGGCCGGACAAGCGGACCTGATCGCCGACGGTCAAGCGGTCATGCGCCCAGCCGCTGGTCGGACCGCCGTCCACTCGCGTGATTTGCAAGACGATTTCGCCGTCCGGGCGTGGGGCGTTGGCGATGGAGTAGCAGCGCGGCGGCGCGCCCGCCGCCGCGTCGCCCAGCATCACATATTGCCCCGGCCAATAGCGCAGCGGCTGACCCAGCGGACGCAGGCGCAATTCGACGATGCGCGGCGTGCGGGCGATGCGGTCGGTGACGACGAACAACGCGTTTTCACGCGGCGGAAACAGCTTGGGCTTGGCGTCGGCGGTGCCGAACTCGATGACCAACTCTTCGGAAATCGGCTTGGCCATGCACATCAGGCCATAGCCGTCTTTCCGTTCGGCCTGGGACAGCGCCATGTCCAGCACCATGCCCTGGTCGAACTGGCCGCTGACCACCTTGACCTTGCATTCGCCGCAGGCTCCGGCGCGGCAATTGTTGGGCAGGGCGTAGCCCGCCTGCTCAAGCGCCGACAGAACGGTTTCGCCGTCGCGGCACTCCACCGTGCGGCCCGAGGGATGAAGGCGAATGCGGCTCACCGGCAAGGTCCTTTGGGTGTGGGTGAGGGAAAGAAGCCCTCTCCCGCAGGCGGGCTACGGCATTCACACATCTTCGGTTTAGGCAACTCATTGGAAGAAAAAGAACTTTTCTCCGTCATTCCCGCGAAGGCGGGAATCCAGACTTACCTATAGGGTTCGTCTGGCAAACTCTGGATCCCCGCCTGCGCGGGGATGACGGAAAGTCCGTTTTATTTCAATTAGTTGCAGCAAGAAAAAGATGTGTGAATGCTGTAGCTCCCTCTGGGAGAGGGGAGAGCGACACGAGAAAATTACAAGACGGGCGAATCAGAAGACGGGGATGATTTCGTCCATGTCGATGTCGCGGACTTCTTCGCCGGTGATGTCCACCTCGGGGATCGCCGGGAAGGGGATGCTGTAGCGGTCGAGCACGCCCTTGAGGTTCAGCATGGCGTTGCGCCAATTGTCCTTCTTGGCTTCATAGGTCGGGATGTGGAAGCCGGCCTTGCGGGCGATCTCCTCGCCCTCACGCTGGTTGGCGATGAAGTCGTCGGGCAGATCCCAGAACTGGGGCGGCGGCTCGAACAGCACGGCGGACAGGAACAGATAGCCCGCGCGGATCTGCTTGGTGATGACCGAACGATCCTCCGGCGCCAGCTTGGGATAGTCGCGCTCCATCACCGACATGCAGATCGCCATGTGGCGGCCTTCGTCGCGACCGATGTTGCGGAAGGCTTCCTTGAAGACCGGCTCGGCGCAGCCCGCCGCCATCTGGTGGAAGATGGTGGCCGCCGCGATTTCGCCCATCAGGAAGGAGCTGAACAGCACGGCCAGCGAGTATTTCGGCACGGCCTTCTTGTAGCCGTCCCAATAGCGCCCGCCGTTGTAGTAGAGCCAATGGGCGTTCTTTTGCAGGCGGCGACCGATGTCGGTCTTCGGCTCGTAGGTCAACGGGCTGGAGGCTTCCAACAGCTTGGTGATGGCCAGACCGCACATCTGCTCGTGGTTCTGCTCGTCGCGGGTGACGGAGAAGAAGCAGCGGCGGACGGGATCCTCTTCGTGAACCTCATAGGTCTTGATGAGGGCGTGGGCGAAGACCGGCGGGGCCGAGGCGTCGAACACCGACAGGATCGTCCACCAATAGGCGATGGCCTCGCGCTCTTCCCATGTGTAGCGGGTGACGTCGAAGGTGTCCCAGCACAGCTTGAGCGGATCCCAGTTTTCACGCTGGGCGGCGGCGTAGACCTCTTCCAGCTTCTTCGTCTGGGATTCCCACGACAGCGGGTAGACGTTGGGCTGCGGGGTGGCCGGGGGAAATTCCATCGTGTTGGCGATGGGGCTGTAGTCCTTGGCCATGGGGGCGTGTCCTCCTGGAATTCATGGGGGCGCTCGCGTTTGACCATCGGCGCCTTGTGGGGATTTTATGACGCATATTTTCAGTTCAATCAACATTTTTTGTATCATATTAAGCTCGGACGAAAACTCGGATCAACCAATTGAATCTAAAGGATTTTATCGATGATTATGAAAATTGATCTATATCAATTCGCGCCAACGAACAGATTTTGCAGGTGCGAACTGTATCAAAAAGATGGGCGGGGCGGGGGCAGGAGCAAGCGCCGCGCCGGGCGCGCGCGGCTGTTCCGTCTGGGGCGGGGGCGTCGGTTCAGGCGACGGCGACGCTGTCCTGATCCACCGGCGTCAACCCGCCGAATCGGCTGAAGAAGCTGGGTTGGGCCTCGGGCAACGGGCCGTTGGCGGTGGTCAGGGCCGACATCAGATAGGCTTCCGACGGCGCGGACAGGCGGCGGTAGAGGTTGCGCGTCAGCATCCGCGATTCCTGGCCCGGCCAATCCGACGGCAGCAAATCCTGCGGCAGCATCGGATCGCGCAGCAGAATCCGGCGAAAATCATGGATCATCAGCGTGCGCAGGACGAAGCACAGCCGGGGTTCGGGCGTGTCCATGGCGTCCAACGCCGTCCAGACCGGACGGAAGCGATCCAGAAAGGCGGCGTAATCGCGTTCCAATTGATCCACGTCCCAGCAGCCGCGCACCAGATCGCGCAGCGCGCCAAAGCCGCCCGCCCGGTCCAACGTCGCCTTCATGTGGACGATTTTGTCGGCCACCCCCAGCCCGGCCAGCAGCCGGTGCATCGCCGCCTCGTCGCAATTGGGGTGGGCGTAGACGGTGGGGGAGGCCGCGCCGAAGCCCTGCCACAGCAGCTCGCGCTTCAGCGAATCGCGGGCCTCGGCGTCCAGCGCGTTGGGCGGCACCATCAGAATGTCCCAGCCGCGATCCCACGCGCTGGCCAGCGGCGCGTAGATGCGCCGTTCGGCGGCGGCGAATCGCTCCGTCCCGCTGTCGGTAACACGGTAGAAGCTGCGCCGCCCGATCTGGGTGTTGTCCAGCCAATCATCCTTGCACAGCCGGAAGACGGAGGTGCGGACGATCCGCTCGCTCATGCCGAAATGCGCCATCAGGTCGATCAGCCCGCCCAGCCACGCCGATCCGCCATGGGGCAGCACGGCGTCGCCATAAACGGTGATGATGAGCGACTTGGCGCGGGGGGCCACCGCGTCGAGCAGTTGGGCGGCAAGGTCTTCGGGACGGCGCGGGCGGGCCATGCGGACGAGGTGTCCTTCTGTCGGGGCGGAACGAGGCTTCTGTATACGCAACCTGCCCCATCCAGGGCCAGCGCCAAGGGCGGCGGGCCGCCCGGAGGGGCGTGGCGGCGCCGGATAGTCGCGGCGCCGGACTTTCCGTTTGACAATCATTAATATGATACACTACGGTCATGATGATAAAAGAAAGTGTGTCATATAACGAAGCGTAAGCAATGAGGGCGAACGGGATCGGAACAGTCTGCCCCACGGTCTGCGCGCGCAACATCCAGAAAAACCACTTTATCATTAGGGGAAAATTTTTTCTTCCGAAATCATTTCGTTTGAAACATTATGGTTGGCAAATCGTCCCCCGGCGCGAAAACGGGGGCGCATCCAAAAGGGAGGACACCATGCGTATCCGCTTGCTCTCCACCATGGCCGCTGTGGTCGGTCTCACTCTGGGCGCTGTGGCCACCGGCGCTGTGGTGGGAACGGCGTCCGCCGCCGACCCGATCAAGGTTGGGGCGATCATCTCGGCGACCGGCCCGGCCTCGTTCCTGGGCGACCCGGAAAAGAAGGTGCTGGAACTCTACGCCGACCGCGTGAACCAGGCGGGCGGCGTCGCCGGGCGTCCGATTCAGCTCACCGTTTATGACGATGGCGGGGCGGCGGACAAGGCGGCGTCCTTCACCAAGCGCTTGATTGAAAGCGACAAGGTGGACGTCATCGTCGGCGGCACGACGACGGCGGCGACCATGGCGGCGGCCCCGCTGGTCGAGCGTGGCGAGATTCCCTTCATCTCGCTGGCCGGGGCGGTGGTGATCGTCGAGCCGGTGAAGAAATGGGTGTTCAAGACTCCGCACACCGACCGCATGGCGGCGGAAAAGGTGATGGACGATCTGAAAAAGCGTGGGCTGACCAAGCTGGCGTTGCTGTCGGAAGACTCCGGCTTCGGCAAATCGGGCCGGGAGCAGACGCTGATCGTCGCCAAAGAGCGCGGCGTTGAGCTGGTGGCCGACGAAACCTATGGCGCCAAGGACACCGACGTGACGGCGCAGCTCACCAAGATCCGCAACAACGCGGCGGCGCAGGCCGTTCTGGTGTTCGGGCTGGGGCAGGGGCCAGCGGTGGTGACAAAGAATTACCGCCAGCTTGGCGTGACCCTGCCGCTCTACCAGTCGCACGGCGTGGCGTCGAAGGAATACATCCGCTTGGCGGGCGGCGCGGCGGAGGGCGTGCGGCTTCCGGCGGCGGGTCTGGTGGTGGCCTCGCAACTCCCCGACAGCGATCCGCAGAAGAAAGTCGTCGTCGAGTTCACCAAAGTCTACGAAGAGGCCTTCAGCTCGGAGGTTTCGACCTTCGCCGGTCACGCCTATGACGGGTTGATGATCGCGTTGGACGCCGTGAAGCGGGCGGGCGGCACGGACAAGGCCAAGCTGCGCGACGCCATCGAACAGACCAAAGGCTATGTCGGCACCGGCGGCACGGTGACGATGAGCGCCAAGGACCATATGGGCCTGTCGCTCGACGCCTTCCACATGGTGGAGGTCAAGCAAGGCGATTGGGCGCTGGTGAAGTAGAGCCAGGGGCGCAACGGCTCCCTCTCCCGCCCCGGGAGAGGGAGGGGACCCGCCGAAGGCGGGGAGGGTGAGGGGCTGCCGGAACATGGAGTCCAATCTTACCCGATAGCCCCTCACCCTTCCCATGCTGCGCATGGGCCCCTTCCCTCTCCCGGAGCGGGAGAGGGAAAAGAGATGCGGAAGAACGAGAATGTTCGCGGAACTGCTGCAATACATGCTGTCGGGGCTGACCATCGGCGCGATTTACGCGCTCGCCGGTCTTGGTTTCTCGATCATCTACAACGCCAGCCACGTCATCAACTTCGCCCAGGGCGAGTTTATCATGATCGGCGGCATGGCGTCGGCCACCTTGACCGCGTCGGGCGTTCCGCTGCCGCTGGCGATCCTGATCGGCTGCGGCGGGGCGATGCTGGTCGGCGTGGCCGTGGCGAAATTCGCGGTGGAACGGGCGCGCAACGCCTCCACCGTCACCCTCATCATCATCACCATCGGCGCGTCGATCTTCCTGCGCGGCTTGGCGGAGCTGGTCTGGGGCAAGGATTTCAAGCGGCTCGACGCCTTTTCCGGCGAAACGCCGATCCAGTTCCTCGGCGCGTCGATGCAACCGCAATCGCTGTGGGTGGTCGGCTGCGCGGGCGTGCTGATCGTCGCCATCGGCCTGTTCTTCAACAGGACGCTGACCGGCAAGGCGATGCTGGCCACCTCGCACAACCGGCTGGCCGCGCAACTGGTCGGCATCGACGTGAAGCGGGTGGTGCTGGCCTCCTTCGCGCTGTCGGCGGCCTTGGGGGCGGTCGGCGGGGCTGTGGTCGCGCCCATCACCTTCTCCTACACCGAGATGGGCATCATGCTGGGGCTGAAGGGTTTCACCGCCGCCGTTCTGGGGGGCTTGGGCCATGGGCCGGGGGCCGTCGCCGGGGGCTTGATCGTCGGCGTCGCCGAGGCGTTGGGCGCGGGCTACATCTCGTCCGCTTACAAGGACGCGGTCGCCTTCGTCATCATCCTGGCCGTCCTGCTTTTCATGCCGAACGGGCTGTTCGGCAAACGCGGCGCCGAGCGGGTGTAAGGGGATTGATCGGATGAACCGCATTCTCCATGGCCGTTTGACCGGCCTGGCCGTTCTGGGCGCGATCATCGCCGTCCTGCCGGTCTTTCTGACCAACAATTTCTATCTGGACGTGGCGATCCTCTCCGGGTTCAACGCGGTGGTCTGCGTCGGCCTGAATTTGCTGATCGGCTACGCCGGGCAAATCAGTTTGGGCCACGCCGGTTTCTTCGGGATCGGCGCCTACGCCTCGGGCGTGTTGGTCGGCGTCTATGGCTGGCCGCCCATCGCCGCTCTGCTGGCTGGGGCGGTCTTCGTCGGCGTCCTCGCCTTCGCCGTGGCCAAGCCGATCTTGCGGTTGAAGGGCCATTATCTGGCGATGGCGACGCTGGGCATCGGCATCATCGTCTCCATCGTGCTGCGCACCGAAAGCGGCCTGACCGGCGGTCCCGACGGCATGATGGTCGAACCGTTCAAGATCTTCGGCGTCGAGCTGTATGGCGAAAAGATTTGGTACTGGGTCGTCGGCGTTCTGCTGTTCGTCGTGGTCTGGCTGTCCTTGAACCTGATCGACAGCCCGATGGGCCGGGCGCTGCGCGCGGTCCACGGGTCGGAGGTGGCGGCGGAGGTGGTCGGCGTCGACACCGCGCGCTTCAAGGTCATGGTCTTCGTGCTGTCGGCGGTGTTCGCCAGCGTGGCGGGCAGCCTGTTCGCCCATTACGCCGGACTCATCACTCCGGCCAAGGCCGATTTCTTCAAATCCATCGAACTGGTCACGATGGTGGTGTTCGGCGGCATGGCCTCCACCTTCGGGGCGGTGGTCGGCGCGGTCGTGCTGACCCTGCTGCCGCAGGCGCTGACCGTGTTCCAGGACTATCAGCAGATCGTGCTGGGCGCGATCCTGATGGCGACCATGGTCTTCATGCCGAAGGGGCTGCTTCCCACCCTGGCCGGATTTCTCCCGTCGCGGAGGCGGGCATGAACATGCTGACAGCGCAAGATCCGTCTTCCGACGCCGCGCCCGCCGCCCGGCGCGCGGGGCCGCCCCTGCTGCGGGTGGACAATCTCAGCCGCGAATTTGGCGGCGTGCTCGCCATCGGCGATCTCAGCTTCACCGTGGCGGCGGGGGACATCCATTCGATCATCGGGCCGAACGGGGCGGGCAAGACGACGCTCTTCAACCTCGTCACCGGCGTCTACAAGCCCTCGGGCGGGCGGGTGCTGTTCGACGGGGCCGACGTGTCGGGGCAGGCGCCCTACAAGCTGGCGGCGCGCGGCATGTCGCGCACCTTCCAGAATTTGCAGATCTTCTTCAACATGACGGCGCTGGAAAACGTCATGGTCGGGCGGCATCTGCATCTGGACACCCGGCTGCTGCCCGCGCTGTTCCGCTTCCCCTCGCTGGTCCGCAAGGATTCCGAAGCCCGCGACCGGGCGGCGCAACTGATGGCCGACGTCGGTTTGTCGCGCTACGTCGGGGCCGACGCCGATTCCATGCCCTATGGCGCGTTGAAACGGCTGGAAATCGCCCGCGCGCTGGCGTCGGAACCGAAAATGCTGCTGCTCGACGAACCGGCGGCGGGGCTGAACGCCACCGAAAGCCGCGAGATCGACGCGGTTATCAAGAAGGTCGCCGCCAACGGCGTCACCATCATCCTGGTCGAACACGACATGAAGATGGTGATGGGGATTTCCGATCACATCACCGCGCTGAATCACGGGCGCAAGCTGGCCGAAGGAACCCCGGCGGAGGTGGCGGCGAACCCCGACGTCATCGCCGCCTATCTCGGCGCGGCCCCGTAAGGAACCGGATCCATGCTTCTGGAAATTGACGGTCTGAACAGCCATTACGGGCGCATCCACGCCCTGAAATCGGCCAGCCTGACGGTGCGCGAGGGCGAACTGGTGGCGTTGGTCGGCGCCAACGGCGCGGGCAAGACGACGCTGTTGCGCACCCTGTCGGGCGTCCATCCGGCGTCGAGCGGCGTCGTCACATTCGACGGCCTCGACATCACCCGGATGAAGGCGGTGCGCCGCGTCGCCGAGGGGGTGATCCAGGTGCCCGAAGGTCGCCAGCTTTTCGGCCCGCAATCGGTCGAAGACAATCTGCGGCTCGGCGCCTTCCGCCGGGGCAGCGGCGATCCCGACGCCGATCTGGAGCGTCTTTACGAGATGTTCCCGATGCTGCGGGTCAAGCGCGACCAACCGGCGGGCACCCTGTCGGGCGGCCAGCAGCAGATCGTCGCCCTGGGCCGCGCGCTGATGGCCAAACCGCGCCTGCTGCTGCTCGACGAACCCAGCATGGGCCTCGCCCCGCTGCTGGTGGCCGAGATTTTCGAGGCGGTGCAGCGGCTCAAGCGCGAGGGCGTCACCATCCTGCTGGTCGAGCAGAACGCCCACGCCGCCCTGTCCATCGCCGACCGTGGCTATGTCATCGAAACCGGCGAGATCGTGCTGAGCGACACCGGCCCGGCGCTGCTGAGCAACGAGCGGGTGCGCCAAGCCTATCTGGGCCTTTGATCTTTTTCAGAAAACAGAGGACGGGAATCCATGTCCAGCACCGCGCCGACCAAAGCCTTCGCCTCCACCGGCGATCTTGAACCGAAGACCGTCACCTTCGCCGAACTGGCGCCCGGTGCCTACGCCTACACCGCCGAGGGCGATCCCAACACCGGCATCATCGTCGGCGACGACGGCGTGATGGTGATCGACGCCCAGGCCACGCCGCTGATGGCGGAGGACGTGATCGCCAAGGTCCGCGCCGTCACCGACAAGCCGATCAAATACGTGTTGCTGACCCATTACCACGCCGTGCGCGTGCTGGGCGCGTCGGGCTACAAGGCCGAGCACATCATCGCCAGCCGCGACACCTATGATTTGATCGTCGAGCGCGGCCAGCAGGATTATGAATCGGAGCTTGGCCGCTTCCCCCGCCTGTTCCAGGGCGCCGATTCGATCCCCGGCCTGACCTGGCCGACCATCGTCTTTGAAAAGCACATGACCCTGTGGCTGGGCAAGACGCGGGTCGAGATCATGCAGCTTGGGCGCGGCCACACCAAGGGCGACACGGTGGCGTGGCTGCCCGACAGCAAGGTTCTGTTTTCCGGCGATCTGGTGGAGTTCGGCGCCACCCCCTACACCGGCGACGCCTATTTGCAGGAATGGCCGGCGACGCTCGACGCCCTGTCGGCGCTGAAGCCGGAAAAGCTGGTGCCGGGCCGGGGCGACGCGCTGACCACGCCGGAGCTGTGCGCCCAGGCGATTGAGGAGACCAAGGCGTTCCTGACCGCCATGTATGGGTCGGTGGCGGCGGCGCGGGCGGCGGGGGCCTCGCTGGGCGACGCCTTCGCCCAGACGCGCAGCGCGTTGGAGCCGCGTTTTGGCCAATGGGTGATCTTCGAGCATTGCCTGCCGTTCGACGTGTCGCGCGCCTATGACGAGTCCGGCGGCGTCCGCGACCCGCGCGTCTGGACCGCCGAGCGCGACCGCGACATGTGGGCGGCGTTGCAGGCGTGACCGCTTGACGTAAAATCGTCGGCTGACAAGCGTCCTGCCCCCTCTCCCGCTGACAAGCGGGGGAGGGATGGGGAGGGGGCAAGCGCCGCAACCACCTCTCCATCCAGGAACTCCGCCCCGTGAAGCTTCACAGCTATTTCCGTTCCTCCGCCGCCTACCGGGTGCGCATCGCCTTGAACCTCAAGGGCTTGCAGCCGGAGATGGCCTTCGTCCATCTGCGCCTTGGCGAGCAGACGCAGCCGCCCTTCGCCGCGTTGAACCCGGAAAAGCTGGTTCCGGCGCTGGAGGTGGACGGTCAGACGCTGACCCAATCGCTGGCGATCATCGAATATCTCGACGAAATCCACCCGACGCCGCCGCTGTTGCCCACCGACCCGTTGGGCCGGGCGCGGGTGCGGGCGCTGGCGCTGGCGGTTGCCTGCGACATCCACCCGCTCGACAATCTGCGGGTGTTGAAGCATTTGAAATCGGCCATGGGCCATTCCCAGGCGGAGGTTGATGGCTGGTACCGCCATTGGATCGCCGTCGGCCTTGGCGCGTTGGAGGCCAAGCTGGCGGGAGATCCGCGCACGGGGCGCTTTTGCCATGGCGAGGCGCCGGGGCTGGCGGACATTCTGTTGGTTCCGCAGCTCTACAACGCCCGGCGGATGGACTGCCCGCTCGACGGTTTCCCGACCCTGTCGCGGATTGACGCGGCCTGTCGCGCGCTGCCCGCCTTCCTTGCGGCGGCCCCGGAAAATCAGCCGGACGCCGAGGGGTGACGCCGCTCTGCCATTCCACCGCCACAGGGTTTTCCACAGCTTTCCCGGTTCACCGACCGCGCCGCGTGGTATAAAGAAAGACGGCCCTGCCGCACTGCGTCATCATGGCGTGGGACGGACGGCGCGGCGGACGGGCGAGCAGCGGATCAATGCTGGGCAATTTCTCATCAGTGGCCTATGACCTTGCCGAGAACATTGCGGCAAGCGCTTTCGTCGTTCTCGCCTACACCTTCATCATCCGCCGATCCGACGGTTGGGGTCGTCGCATCCGTCAGTGTGTGTTCGGCCTGTTCATGGGGTTGACCATCATTTTCACGATGGTTCATCCGATCAACGTCCAACCCGGCATTTTCATCGACGCGCGTTCTCCGCTGGTTGGGTTGACCACCTTGTTTGGCGGGCCGATCGCCGGTCTGCTGGCGGCGCTGGTCGGCGGCGGCTATCGGGTGTGGTTGGGCGGCGTCGGCATGCCCGCCGGGGTGATGAACGTCACGCTGTCCCTGCTGGTCGGCGTTGGCTTCGCCCGCTGGATCCAGCGTCGGGCGACGCCGATGCAGGCGCTGGATCTGCTGGTGTTCGGCTTTTTGCTGAGTGTGGTGACGCTCAGCTCGCTGGTTCTGCTGCCCAGTTGGGAGTTGGCGCTGGACGTGTTGACCAAGACCGGGCTGCCGCTGCAAATCATCATTCCAATCGGCACGCTGTTTCTGGGTGGTCTGCTGCTGCGCGAGCAGCGCCAGCGCGACGCCGAACTGCATGTGGCGGAGAGCGAGGCGCGTTATCGCCTGTTGGCCGACAATGTGACCGATCTGATTCTGGTCATGCGGGCGGATCGCACGGTCGCCTATGTGTCGCCGTCGGCGCGCGAGATTTTGGGGTATGACCCGGACGAGCTTGTCAACCGGCTTCCAGTCGCGTTTGTGCACCCGGATGACCAGCAACACGCCGTCAGCGCTTTTTCCGGGATGCAGGCCGGGGCGTCCGCCCTCACCATCACCCACCGGCTTCTCCATAAGGACGGTCGCTATTTGTGGGTGGAGTCGAGCATGCGCCCGGCCCGCAACGATGACGGCAGCATCAACGTGGTCGCCGCCATTCGCGATGTGACCGAACGCAAGCGGTACGAGGCGCAACTCCACGACGCCCGGTCCGAAGCGGAATCGGCGAATCGGGTCAAATCCGAATTTCTCGCGGCGATGAGCCACGAGATCCGCACGCCGTTGAATGGTGTGATCGGCTTTGCCGATCTCCTGCTCGGCACCGATCTCACGCCGGAGCAACGCCAGTATGTCGCGCTTCAGCGCGAGGCTGGGCGCGGGCTGTTGGCGATCATTGGCGACATCCTGGATTACTCCAAGATTGAGGCGGGCAAGCTGGAGCTTGACGAGCGTCCCTTTGACCTGCACCGGCTGATGCGGGATTGCCGGGATCTGATGAGCAACGCCGCGTCGCAAAAGGGGCTTCTGCTGCAATTGGCGCTGGGCGCGTCGGTGCCGCGCTTCGTGCGCGGCGACGAGGCGCGCATCCGCCAAATCCTGCTGAATCTGGTCGGCAACGCGGTCAAATTCACCGAACAAGGGTCGGTTCTGCTGTCCATCGGGCGGTTGTCGGGGGAAGAGACCTTGGTCGAGGGGGACGCGGCCCCTTTGATGCGTTTTTCCGTCAGCGACACCGGCGCCGGCATCCCGTTGGCCGAACAGCCCAATCTGTTTCAGCGTTTCAGCCAAGGCGACCGTTCCACCACCCGCCGCTATGGCGGGACCGGGTTGGGGTTGATTATCTCCAAACAATTGTCGGAGTTGATGGGCGGGCGCATCGGATTCCAGAGCAGCCCCGGCGTGGGCAGCACCTTTTGGTTTGAAATTCCTCTCCCCATCGCCGCCGAGATCCGCGCGGTCGCCGAACAGCCGGTCGCCAGCGGTCAAGCCCGCATAGGGCGGATTTTGTTGGCCGAAGACGTGCCGATGAACCAGATCGTCACCTCGTCCATTCTCTGCAAGGCCGGGCATAGCGTTGAGGTGGCGGAAGACGGTTTGGCCGCCGTCGAAGCGTTGCGCGCGGGCGCGTTCGATTTGGTTCTGATGGACATGCAAATGCCGCGCATGGACGGGTTGCAGGCGACCGCCGAAATCCGTCGGATGCCGGGCCAGCGGGGCGGCATCCCGATCATCGCCCTGACCGCCAACGCGCTGGCCGACCAGTTGCAGCGCTGCCTGGACGCGGGCATGAACGATCACGTGACCAAGCCGATCGATCGGGACACTCTGCTGAGCGCCGTTGACCGCTGGCTGGGCGCGGAGCCGGAAGCTCAAGCCGCCGTGCTGGCCGGGGTGGAGACGCCCGCCGATCCGGTGCTGAACCGGGCCAAGCTCGACACGCTGGCGGAGACGCTGGGGCCGGAAGCGATGCCCCGTTTCATCATCGGCACGATGAGCGAATTGGCCTTGCGCATCGACCGCATTCTGGAAGCCGAACGTCTGAAGGACGCCGGGTTCGACGCGCACGCCATGGTGTCTCTGGCGGGCAATCTGGGCTTGGTCGAGCTGTCGCGGCTGGCCCGTGCGCTTCAGCACGCCTGCGAGCAGGAGCGGCCCGACGCGCTGGCGCTGAAGGAGCAGGTGCGCGAGGCGGTCAACCGCGCCTCGCACGCGCTGCACGGCGCCGTGCCGGGAGGGCTGGAAACGGCGGTGGCGCAGGGGACCGACGCTTAAGGCGACGCGACCCTCAACGGTTGACGATCAACGCGACCCCGGCGACGGCGACGGCGGCGCCGGCCCAAGCCCCCAGGCCAGGACGCTGGCCGGTCCACAACCACAGCATCGGCAAAATCAGAACGGGGCTGAGCGCGGACAAGGTGGCGACCACCCCGGCGTTGCCGTTCGCCAGGGCGACCAACAGCAGCGTCATGCCCAGCCCGATGCCGATGACGCCGTTGACCACCACCAAAAGGACGATGCGCGGCGTCAGCTTGCCGCCAAAGCCCAGGCTTTGGCCCGGCAACAGACCGATCACCGTCAGCATCGCCGCCGCCGCAGTCACCCGCACCGCCGCCGCCGCCACCGGGTCTGTTCCCGCCGCCATCACCGGCTTGGCGATGATCGAGCCGACCGCCTGCCCGCAGGCGCCGATCAGACAGACGCAGACGCCAGCCAGCAGGCTGCCTTGCACGGCCTCCCAGGAATGGCTGGAGCCGGAGCGCAGGGCGACCGCCAGCATCACCCCCAGCGTCACCAGGACAATGCCCAGCGTCGTCCAGGGGCCTAAGGCTTCGCCCAGGACGATCCAACCCAACAGCGCGGTCAGCGGAGCGTTGGCGGCGTAGATGACGACGTTGCGGCGGGGGCCGAGGCGGCTGAGCGACCAGAACAGCGCCAGATCCCCCATCACGATGCCCGTGGCGCCGGACAGGACCAGCATCAAAACAGCGTTGGCGTCCAGCGTTTGCCAACCGCCCAACGACGCGGTGGCGATCAGCAACCCGCAAGACACGACGCACAGGCGCAGCCGGTTGAAAGCGATGGAGCCGAGCGCCCGGACCGGGCCGATGGCGATCAAACCGCCGGTCGCCCAACACAGCGCGGTGCCGAGCGCGGCCAACGTTGCAAGCATGATGATGAGAGGACCGATGGTTGAAACGGCCAGCACTCTACGACGTCCGGCCTCTGCCCGCGAAATGAGCAACGCGCATGGCCGAAACGCCTTTGCGCGGCAGCCGCCGGATGGCGGTCAGCGGGCGGCTTTCCAGAAATCGACGCGGGAAAACCCCGATTCGCGTCAAGGCGGCTTGCCAAGCGGCCCGCAACGGGCGATGTGTGATGATTGCGCCCGCCCGCGAGGTTTGAGGGCGCTGTTTCTGTTCCGCCGGAGTTCGGGTATTCCCATGAGTCAGCAACCGCCCCGTCAGCATGTGTATCGCCAACCCAACGTCGTCGGCACCCAGGTGACGGCCACCGTCAAGTGGTTCGACCCGGAGCGTGGGTTCGGTTTCGTCACGCTTGGTCCGGCGGGCAAGGACGCGCTGATTCCCGCCTCCATCGTCGTTCCCGCCGGGCACGCGACCTTGCCGGAGGGGGCCACCGTGGTGGTCGATCTGGTCGAGGACCGCAAGGGCCAGCAGGTCAGCGTCTTGCACTCCGTCGATCTGTCCACCGCGACGCCGTCGCGCCCGCGCATGGGTGATCGGGGCGGCGACCGGGGCGGTTTTGGCGATCGTGGCGGGTTCCGGGATCGCGGTGGTGATCGCGGCGGTTTCGGCGACCGTGGCGGCGAGCGCAATTATGGCCCCCGTCCGGGCGGCTTTGGCGGGCGCGACGGCGGTCGTGATGGCGGGCGCGACGCCGGGCCGCGCGGCGCGGCGCCCCGTCGGTCGGCGGACGCCGGTCCAACCTCGGAAATGACCGGCACGGTCAAGTGGTTCAACAGCGGCAAGGGATTCGGCTTCGCCACCCCCGACGCCGGTGGCCGCGACGTCTTCATCCCCGCCCGCGCGCTGGAACGCGCCGGTCTGCGCGGCCTGGACGATGGCCAGCGCGTGCGGATGACCGTTCGTCAGGGCGAAAAGGGCATGGAAGCGGTCAGCCTGTCGGCGGAGTGACGGGCTGGAGCGTTTTTAATCTTTGACACCGATGAACACAGATAAACACCGATGAACAGGGATCGGCTGTCATCGCCTGGGGAGATCAGACCCGAGGCGATGAAGCGCGCAAGATCATCATTTTTTATCTGTGTTCATCGGTGTTCATCGGTGTCAAACCTCACGCCTCGCATGGCGTGACGAAGCCGCGACGCCGCGATCACCCCAGCCAATAGAGCGGGTTGACGCCGAACAGCCAGGGATGAGCGGTCAGCATGGCTAAATAGGCCGCAGCGCCGCCGACCAACCGCGCCCACCCGATTTCACCCAGCGCAACCCGCCAACCGCCGATTGGCGCAGGCCACGGCAAAAGACGGGTCGCCGCACGGAAGGCTCGACCGCCAGGGCTGCGGCTCAGGACGATCTCGTTTTTGACGATGGCGAACAGGGCGATGGCGGCCATGGTGACGAACAGAACCACCCGTCGCCCGTCGCCGGTGGCGTTCAGATGCAGCAGCGCCCACGCCAACAGCCCCAGACTGCCCGGACAGCGGCCGATCCGGTAAATCCCGCGCGGCGGGTTGGGGGCGTCGAGCGCGCCAAAGCGCGTGGTGATCCGGGCGACCAGAAGCAGGAAGACCAGCGGCATGGCGACGACGACCAGCGGCGCCGCCCAACCCGCCGGGGTGAACAGACTCTCCCCACCGTCAGCGGCGCGGTAGGCGAAAACGAACAGGGCCAGGGTCGCCAACGATCCCAGAGAATGCAAGGCGATGAAGCCGGGACGACCCAGCCGCGCGATCAAAGCGGGGCGAACCCCCGGCCAGGACGGCGCGGCGTGGCTGAGAAACAGAAGCGTGGCGGCGAGCAGAAGCGGCGTGGTCATGATCGCCATTCCATCCAGGTTCGTCGCCCATCGTCTTGATCGCGATCAAGCGGCCAGCGCGTCGCTTATCCTTGGGCCGCCACTTTGGTCCGGCGCGGCTGGGCCTTGGCCCCCTTGCAGGCGGTGTAGCCGTTGGCGGTGAGCTGGCCAAAGGTGATGCCGGCGCCTTTGGGAATCGCCGCCAGCCTGTCCAGCCCCAACTCTTGCGTGGCGGCCAGCGCGATCCGCCCGCAGGCTTCGGCGTCGCTGCCCGCGCGATGATGGTCCAAGGCGATGCCGAGGAAATCGGCCAGATGGTTCAGCTTGTGCGCCGTCAGCGTCGGCCAGGCCCGCCGGGCCAGCGTCACGGTGCACAGGTAAGGGCACACCGGCCAAGCCAGCCCGTAATCGGTCAAGGTGTGGCGCAACACGCTGAGGTCGAAGGCGGCGTTGTGGGCGAGGATCAAGCGGCCATCCAGCCGCTCCCGCAGACGCGCCCACACGGCGGGAAATTCCGGGGCGTCGGCGACGTCCTCGGCCCGGATGCCGTGGATGGTCGAATTGAACGGGTTGAAGCGCATCTCGCGGGGGCGGATCAGATGCTCTTCGGTCGCCGTCACCCGGCCATTCTCGATCCAGGCGACGCCGATGGAACAGGCGCTGGTGCGGGATTCGTTGGCGGTTTCAAAATCGATGGCGACCGCAAGATCGCCGTTGCTTGTCGCAAACAGCATGGGGAACCCGGCGTCAGGGGCGGATCAGCCGGGCGACCTCATCGGGCAACGAGCCGTCCAGCGCCATGAGCTGTACCTTGAACAGGCTGGCCACCGCCATGGAATCCGTGATCTCGCCTCGCATCGCCATGGCGACGGCCTCGGCGAAAGGAACGCGGCGGACGGTCAGAACCTCGGTGTCGTCGGGGCAGGGGGTTCCCTGCTCCAACCCCCAGGCGAGGAAGGTGTGGGCGGTTTCGTCGGTGACGCAGTTCGACAGGTGCAGAGTCATCAACGGCAACCAATGGCGGGCGGTCTGTCCGGTTTCCTCCAGCAACTCGCGCGCGGCGGATTTCTGTGGATCGACGCTTTTGTCTCCGCCGCCTTCCGGTATTTCCCAACTGTATTGTTCCAACGGAAAGCGGTACTGGCCAACCAACGTCACGCGGCCTTGATCGTCGATCGGCACCACGCCGGTGGCGACGCCGCGCGGGCGGACCACGCCGTAGATGCCGGGATTTCCCTTTGGCGTCAGCACCTTGTGCTCCACCACCTCAATCCAGGCGTTTTCGTATTTGGTCGTGCTGGTCAGCACCGTCCAGGGATTGCCGGTCTCTTGCGGCACGCCGAAGCCCTCCGTTGATTGCGAGCGGACTATAGGCAGCCGCCCGTCGCCCCGCAACAGGTCAGCCAGGACAAAACTAGATAAAATTTTCTCAGAATTAATCACAACCAAAAGAAAATCGTTAAATATTGGTTTCTTGACAGACAACATCCGCGCGCTTACTTCTAGAGACAAGAAGAAAAGATGGCGAAGATGTCGTTGGATAATTTGATTAAAATTCCTTTCAATTGGGCGAGTGTGCGAAGGGGATGACGTTGGTTCCGCGCGATCTCGAACGATGGCAGAATCCGAATTGGCGCACCCGGCTGGCGGCGTGGTGGGAAGGCTATGACCTGTCCCGCGTTCCGCGTCCGTCGGCGCGCTCGTCGGGTCGTTCGTCTTTCGACCGTCGCCCGAACCTTCGCCCGGTCAACGCTGTGGGCGGGGCTGGTGGCTTGCCGGTCGCCGGACCGACTTCGCCTTTGCCCGCCGCCGCGCCGGGCGCAGAAGCGGCGGCGGAGGCGCCCGCGCCTGAGGCGGGCAATCCGGAATTGGACCGCTTGTCCCTGATGCAGCTTGACCGCCACGGCGAGCCGGTGTGGTCGCCCGCCCGCAGCGAGGGCGCGCAACTGCTGTGGGGGGAGGATCTGACCGGGCCGGGCGATGAGCAATGGGTGGTCGATTCGGTGCGCCCCTTTGGCCTGAACGCGGCCAAGAGCGTGCTGGATCTGTCCGCCGGGCTGGGCGGGGCCGCGCGGGCGTTGGTCAACACCTGCGACACCTGGGTGACGGGGTTGGAGCCGTCACCGCTCCTGGCCAAGCTGGCGATGGACCGTTCCAAGGCGTTGGGCGTGTCGAAAAAGGCCCCGATCACCCATTATGACCCGGAGCATTTCAACCAGGCGGGCAGCTTCGATCTGGTGATGGCCGACCGCGTCATTCACCGGGTTCGCGACAAGGAGGCGTTCCTCGACCGCATCGGCGATTGCGTCAAGCCCAAGGGCGGGATCCTGATGTTCGATTACGTCATCGACGGCACGCCCGGTTCCTGGGACAATTGGAACACATGGCGGGAAGAAGAACCGATGGAGGTCTATCCCTGGACCGGAACCCGTCTGGCCGATGAACTCACCCAACGCAATCTGGATCTGCGCATCAGCGAAGACTTGACGCAACTGCACCGACGTCAAATCATCGAACGGGTGCGCAAGCTGGGCGAAACGCTGAAGAACTGCGCGCCTGCCGGCCCGGTTCTGCGCGCGCTGGCGCGGGAACTTAATTTGTGGTGGTCGCGCCTGTCCGTGCTGGGGAATGGCCTGCGTTTCTGCCGCTATGTCGCGATCAAGCCGGGTTGACGGGCGCCGTCGCCAATGCCTTTCCGGTTGGTTGCAGCCGCATGTCCACCGTGAAATCAGCGTGTAAGACCATTGAGATTTCGGGCGCGATGTTCACAGGCTAAACTGTCTGCGCATCGTTGTTTTCCGAAAGGCGATTGAAACATGCGTGGCGTGGCTTTCTGGTTTCTTCTCATCGCGGCGCTGTGCGCGCTGATCGGCATGGTGGGCGGCGTCGTGATGGCGGCGTCGCAGGATCATGGGCTGTCCCCGGCTCACGCCCATCTCAACCTGCTGGGTTGGGTGTCGATGGCGATTTTTGGTTTCTACTATCACCTTGTGCCCGAAGCGTCGGCCCGTCCGCTGGCGCGGCTGCATTTGGGGCTGTCGGTCGTCGCCATCCTTCTGTTCACGCCAGGGATCATCCTGGCGATCCAGGGCAAGACGGAGGTGTTGGCGCAGGTCGGCGCGCTGCTGACCATCGCCTCGATGCTGGTGTTTCTGGTCACGGTGGCGCGGCATCGGTCAACCGGCCATATGATGAAAGTCTAGGGGCGGCGGGCGTCCCCGGCGGGCGGCGGCAAACCATATCATCCTCATCAGAGCATCGCTGACGACCACCCCCGCCAAGGAGACGCCCCGTGACCATCGCCACCGGCCAGGACACGCTGAAGACCCGCCGCTCCCTTGACGCCGCCGGGCGGAGTTTTGATTATTTCAGCCTGAAGGCGGCGGAAGAGGCGGGGTTGGGCGACCTGTCGCGCTTGCCCTTTTCGCTGAAAGTTCTGCTGGAAAATCTTCTGCGTTTCGAGGATGGCCGCACGGTGTCCGTCGCGGACGTCACGGCGGTGGCGCAATGGCTGGCGGACCGGCGGTCGGAGCGGGAAATCGCCTACCGCCCGGCCCGCGTGCTGATGCAGGATTTCACCGGCGTTCCGGCAGTCTGCGATCTGGCGGCGATGCGCGAGGCGATGGCGGCGCTGGGCGGCGATCCGGCCCGCATCAACCCGCTGGTGCCGGTCGATCTGGTCATCGACCATTCCGTGATGGTCGATCACTTCGCCAACCCCGACGCCTTCGCCAAGAATGTCGCGCTTGAGTTCGAGCGCAATCTGGAGCGCTACGCCTTTTTGCGCTGGGGCCAGGGGGCGTTTGACAATTTCCGCGTCGTGCCGCCCGGCACCGGCATCTGCCATCAGGTGAACATCGAACATCTGGCCCAAGTGGTCTGGACCGACGATGATGCATCGGGCCGCCGCGTCGCCTATCCCGACACGCTGGTCGGCACGGACAGCCACACGACGATGGTCAACGGTTTGGCCGTGCTGGGCTGGGGCGTCGGGGGGATTGAGGCGGAGGCGGCGATGCTGGGCCAGCCGATCTCCATGCTGATTCCCGAGGTCGTCGGCTTCAAACTGACCGGACGGATGAAAGAGGGCGCCACCGCCACCGATCTGGTGCTGACCGTCACCCAGATGCTGCGCAAGAAGGGGGTGGTCGGCAAATTCGTCGAGTTTTTCGGGCCGGGCCTTGACGGCCTCAGCCTGCCCGACCGGGCGACCATCGCCAACATGGCCCCGGAATATGGCGCGACCTGCGGCATCTTCCCAATCGACGCCGAGACCATCCGCTATCTGACCTTCACGGGCCGCGACGCCGACCGGGTGGCGCTGGTCGAGGCCTACGCCAAGGCGCAAGGGATGTGGCGCGACGCCGACAGCCCCGATCCGGTTTTCACCGAGGTGATGGAGTTGGACATGGCGACGGTCGAACCGTCGCTGGCCGGTCCAAAGCGCCCGCAGGACCGCGTCGCCCTGTCGAACGCGGCGTCCAGCTTCGCCGCCGAACTGACCGGCTCCTTCAAGGCCGCCGAGCCGGGCAAGGCGGTTCCGGTGACGGGCGGCGACTACAGTCTGGAGCATGGCGCGGTGGTCATCGCCGCCATCACCTCTTGCACCAACACGTCGAATCCCGCCGTGCTGGTCGCCGCCGGTCTGGTCGCCAAAAAGGCGGTGGAAAAAGGGCTGCGGCAAAAGCCCTGGGTCAAGACCTCGTTGGCCCCCGGATCGCAGGTGGTCAGCGATTATCTGGCCAAGGCCGGGCTGCGACCCTATCTGGACCAGCTTGGCTTCAACGTCGTCGGCTATGGCTGCACCACCTGCATCGGCAACTCCGGCCCGTTGCCCGACGCCGTCGCGGCGGCGGTGGAGGGGGGCGATCTGGTGGTCGCCGCCGTGCTCTCGGGCAACCGCAATTTTGAAGGCCGCGTCAACCCGCTGACCCGCGCCAACTACCTCGCCTCGCCGCCGCTCTGCGTCGCCTACGCGTTGGCGGGCAATTTGCGGGTTGATTTGACGCGCGACGCGCTGGGAGTCGGCGCGGACGGTCAGCCGGTTCACCTCAAGGACATCTGGCCGACCAACCAGGAGGTTCAGGCGGTCATTGACGCGTCGCTGACCGCCGCGATGTTCCGCGACCGCTATTCCAACGTTTTCCAGGGGCCGGAGGCGTGGCGAAGCATCGCCACCGCGCAGGGGCGGACCTATCGCTGGCAGGACAGCTCCACCTATGTGAAGCGCCCGCCCTTCTTCGACGGGTTGACCGCGACGCCCGATCCGGTGTCGGACGTGCGGGGCGCCCGCCCGCTGGCGGTGTTCGGCGATTCGATCACCACCGACCATATCTCCCCGGCGGGGTCGATCAAGACGGCCAGCCCGGCGGGGGCCTATCTGGTCGACCATCAGGTCCGCCCGCAGGATTTCAACTCCTACGGCGCCCGGCGCGGCAATCATGAGGTGATGATGCGCGGGACCTTCGCCAACATCCGCATCCGCAACGAACTGCTGCCCGGCGTCGAGGGCGGCGAGACCCGCCATTATCCGTCGGGCGAGCGGCTGCCGATCTACGCCGCCGCCATGCGCTACGCCGAGGAGGGCGTGCCGCTGGTCATCGTCGCGGGCAAGGAGTATGGCACGGGATCGTCGCGCGACTGGGCGGCGAAGGGAACCCGGCTGCTGGGCGTCAAGGCGGTCATCGCCGAAAGCTTTGAGCGGATCCATCGCTCCAATCTGGTCGGCATGGGCGTTCTGCCTTTGCAGTTCAAGGATGGCGTGACCCGCGCCGACCTGTGCCTGGATGGGTCGGAACGCTTCGACGTCGCCGGGATCGAAGATGATTTGCGCCCGCGCAAGGACGTGACCCTGACCCTGACCCGCGCGGACGGCGGGCAGGAAACGCACAGCCTGCTCCTGCGCGTCGACACGGCGGATGAGGTTGATTACTACCGGAATGGCGGGGTCCTGAACGCGGTGCTGCGCAGTTTGGCGCGGTGACGTGACCATCTTCAGGGAGAGCCGCCAGCGCCTGGGGCCGATTCGCCGGGCGTTGGTCGTGGTCGCTGGCAACGCGGCGCTTCAGCCTTCCTGATGAGTGTGTCGCGCCGCCGCCGCCGGGGAAAGTCCGGCGGCGATGGTTGGCGATGCGTCCTTTCGTTGCGCGGTGGCCTCGCGATTGCCCCCGCCTTTGTTGCAATGCCAAAAAACTCTTGGAATTGCACTCCCTTGGCCATGTCTGCGCTTTTCTTTGGTCCGATATCTGCGATACCGTTTTTCCTATGTCTGGAAAGATCATCGCCGTTGGAAATCTGAAGGGTGGCACCGGCAAAAGCACGGTGGCCATCAATTTGGCGTGCGCGCTGCGAAATGGCGGGAAGGCGACGGTCGCCGTCGTTGACGCCGATGGCCAGGGTACGGCCAGCGATTGGGGCGCCAAAGGTCGCTTGGGCTTGACCGTTCACGCGCTTCCGTTTGAAGAGGCGCAAGGCACGGGGCATGGCGCGAGCCACGTCAACGGCGTGGAGAATCAAGGCGCGGCGAACTGGAGCGCGGTGGTCGATGGCCTGAAGGACGACCATGATTTCGTCGTGATCGACCTGCCGCCGCAGTTGAGCGACGCGATTCTCAACGCGTTGATTGGGGCCAATCTCTTCGTTGTGCCGGTGACGGCCAGCGGCGCCGATCTGAAGGCGACGACCAAGGCGATCGAACTGTTGCGGAGGGCGCGGTCCCAGCGCGACGACGGTCGCCCCGCCTGCCTGCTGGTGCCGTCGCGGGTTGACCGCCGCACCGCCGCCGGTAAGGAAATTGAGGCGGTTCTCCATGATTTTGGCGAGCCGGTGGCCCCGGCCATCGGCCAGCGCACCGCCCATGTCGACGCCTTCACGGCGGGCGAATGGGTGGGAGCCTACGCGCCCCGGTCGGCGGCTCATGGGGAAATTGAAGTTCTCGCGGCTATTGTCAAAAGGGTGAAGTGATGGCTCCCAGGAAGCGGCCCTCCTTGCGCGACAACCTCACGCCCAGCGACGCCGCCGCGCCACCCACCAAGACGCGGGCGAAAGCCAAGGTGAAAACGGCGGCGGTCGACGCCGCGCCGGTCGCGGTCACGGTTGAGGTTGTGGAGGCCGTCGCGCCGGTCGAGAGCGTGGTTGCCGACGCGTTGGCCGCCGCTCCGACGGCGGAGCCTGTCGCCGAGGCGACGTTGGACGCGCTTCCGGCGATCGCCATCGCCGTTGCCGAGGAGGCGGGCGTTTCCGAAAGCGTCGCCCCTGTTTCCGCCGAAACGGTCGTCGTCGAGCCTCCTGCCGAGAGTCCGGCGGTCGAGGCCTCTTCGGTTGTTGAGGCGCCTCCCGCCATGGAAGCGGTCGAACCTGTTCCCGCAGCGTCGCCCGCTCCTGCGGTCGAATCTGCGCCCCCTCCCGTTGCGGTTCCCGCCGCTTCCTCCGTCATCGTCACCCCTGTCATGGAGACCGTTGTGTCCTCTGCTCCCAGCGACGCGGTCGAAAAGCCGACCCCTGCCTCCATCTCTCAGCCCGCCTTCATTCCGGCTCCGCCCCCGGCCCGGTCGTCCGGTGGCCTTCTGGCGACGGTTGCGGTGGTGCTGGCGACCGCCGGTCTGGCGGCGGCGGCGACCACGCCGCTGTGGTCCCCTCAATTCAAGCGGCAGGTGGTCGCCAGCCGCGCCCTGGATGAACGTGTGACGTCGGTTGAAGCCCGCCTTGGCGCGGCGACCGCCGCCGGTGGGCCGTTGTCCGACCGCATCACCGCGTTGGAAGGCACGCTGGCGGCGCTCGACCGCAAGATCGCCGCGTTGCCCGATCCCAAGGCGTTTGGCGCGCTGGCGATTTCGCAACTGACCTCGGCGTTGGACGATTCCGAACCGTTCGCGGCGGAACTGGTGGCGGTTCGCGCCTCGGGCGTGGCCGACGATCCCTTGAAGAAGGCGCTGGACGCCCTGACCCCGCGCGCCGCGACCGGCATCCCGACTTTTGATTCTTTGGCCGAAAGCTTCGTTCTGATTGTGCCGGACGCGTTGGCCGCCGATCTGCGCGCCGCCGCTGAAGAAGCCAAGGCCGCCGCCGAAGCCCAGGCCGCAGCGGCGCCTGCGGCCCCTGAAGCCGCCCCCGCTCCGGTCGCGCCCGCCGCCCCGGCTGCCGACGCGACCGCCGCCGCCCCCGCTGACGCCCCGCCCACGGACGAGATGGCCGTGGCGGACGCCGGTCCGGGCATTGTCGATCAATTGTGGTCGGCGCTTTACAGCGCCGCCGACCTGCTGCGGGTCGTGTCCTTCAACGGCGGCGAGGTCCGCAAGGCCGCGACCGTGCTGGAGAAGGCGGGCGTTTTGCTGGCTTCGGGCGATCTGGTTGCGACGGTTGAACTGCTTGGCACGCTGGAAGGCGCGTCGGCCAAGGCCTATGAGCCGTGGTTGGACGACGCCCGCGCCCGTGTCGCGGCCAACCAAGCCTCGGCTCTGCTGGCGGCGCGCAGCGCCGCGTTGCTGTCCAGCAAGTCGTAAACTCAACGCGGTGTGTTTGACGCGCCGCCGTCGCGCTCCGCCCATCCGGCGGCGCGCACGGCGGCGCTGTCGCTTCGGCTCACCGGAACGCGTCGGTCGTTGACCAGGATCAGCGTCAATCGGCCATCGGCGTTCCGCTCCACCGCCGCTGGGCGGCCACCCAATGCGAGCGGTGCGGTCAAGCGGAATCGCGGGACCTGAGCGTCTTGTCGGCCAGTCTGGAGATCAGTCTGGAGCGTCGCAGGTCGCCAGGAAATCAGACAGCCGCCGCCCCGGCGCGTCCTCGAATCCACGCTCCAGAATCTGCAAGGCGTCCATGCGGTCGATGCGGAAATTGCGGAACTCCTGACGCAACTCGCACCAGGCGGCGAGCGTCCACACCCGGCCCCAGAAATACAGGCCGAGGGGGTGGGCGGCGCGGGCCGACCCCGTCCCATCCTCGCGCCGGTAATCGAACAACGCCACCCGACGCTGGTTGATCGCCACGCGCAATTGGTCCATGCGGTCGCGCAGGGCGGGCGGGAAGAAATCGGGGGCGAACAGGCGGCTGTCGGCCAATTCGCGCCGCCGGGCCTCCGGCACCACCGCTTCGACTTTTTCCAGCACGCGGGCGGCGGCGGCGGCCAATTCGCCGCCGGTCCAGGCGCGGGCCAGCCGGGCGCCGACCACCAGCGCCTCCACCTCGTCGCGGGTGAACATCAGCGGCGGCAAATCATAGCCGTCGCGCAGCAGATAGCCGACACCGGCCTCGCCCTCCACCGGCACGCCGGAGGCGGCGAGGTCGCGGATGTCGCGGTAGATGGTGCGTTCCGACACCTCCAGGCGCCGCGCGAGATCCGCCGCCGTCAACAGCCGCCCCTTGCGGAGCGCTTGGACGATTTGAAACAGGCGGTCGGCGCGGCGCATGGCCGACGTCAGTTCAGGGAATGAAGGCCGACGCGGTTGCCTTCGCTGTCGATGAATTGCGCGAAGAAACCGAGTTCGGGGGTGATCGGCGTCTTGGGCACGACGATCCGGGCGCCGGCGGCCTCGGCGCGGGCCAGCGGTTCCGACAGATCGGAGCCGCCGTTCAGATAAATCACGGGGCCGTCGCCGCCGGGCTTCACGTCCTCATGCTCGATCAGACAGCCGGTGACGGCGTCTTTTTCGGCGGGGAACAGGGCCAGACGGATCGGCATGCCGCTTGGGCATCCGCCTTGGCTCAAGCTGACGGCGAACACCGATTCGTAAAAGGCGATGGCGCGGGCGAGATCGGCGACGGGGATCTCGAACCAGACGGCGACGTTGGGGGACTTCATCGGAACAAACTCCTGACAAAAGAGGGAGGGTCGTAAACAGGGTGTGTGCCGGCACGCACCCTTTGTACGCCCCCCCTCCTGACAGCGTGCTGTCAGGAGGTTGGCGTCGTCGGACGAAAATTCGTCCAACGGCGTCAGACGTCAAGAACCGCGCGTTCGTTCTTGGCGACCAGCGCGTTGAAATACGGCTCCATCGTCGCGTCGTCGAAGCCGAAGGCGCGCTGGTACTGGATGATGAGATCGCGCTCGCCTTGCTCGGCTTCGCCGTCGGCCATGGCGCTGTCGATCATGTTCAACAGGATGCACAGGCGCTGCTGTTGGTTCAGCTTGGGCGCCGCCTCTTGCAGGAAGGTGGCGGGGGGCGTGCTGCGGGCGTGCTTCAGGCAGCGGTCCAACTCGTCGCGCGTCGCGTTGCGGCCAAGAACGGACACGAGATGCGCGACCTCTTCCGGGTCGATCTCGCCATCCGAGGCCATGCATTGGATCAGGGCCACCGCCAAAGCGCGGCGGGGGGTGATGTCCAGCGGGGCGGCGCCTTTGAACTTGTCGAACAGGCCCATGGGAAAACTCCGTCATTGTTGAACCGCCCGTGCATATGGGGGCGGACGCGGAGGTTCCCAGAGGGGCGCGCCAGACAAATTTCAGGCGGCGGCGGGCAGCGGTTGGGGGTATTGCGCCAACTCGAACAATGCGCCGTCGGGGTCGCGCAGGTAGCACATCAGCTTGCCGCGCGGCAGGACGCTGTCGGGCACGGTGACGACCGGGCCGACGGCGACGGCGCCCGCCGCCAGGGCGCGGGCGCGCGTCGTCGCGATGTCGTCCACCGCCACGGCGAAATGACCGATGGCCTGCGGCCCGTCGGGCGCGCCGGTTCGGTCGGGAAAGCGCAGCAGCTCGATGCGCAGGCGCTTGCTGGCGTCCACCAGGATCACGCAGTCAGCGGTTGCCCCGGGGCGTTCCAGCAGCGCCTCGAACCAGGGGCCGGACAGGGTTTTGCAGAGCGTCACCGTCATGGCGAAGACGGCGCTGTAAAAGGCGACGGCGCGGTCCATGTCGCGCACAATCACATTGACGTGGTCAAGACGGGCCGCATGGTCAAGACGGGCGTGGTCGCTGTTGGGCATAGGGGCCGCCTGCGTGGAAGGGACGAGGCTTAGCTGTGCCCGGTGCGCGCCGAATTTTCCAGCGCCTTGATGTGCGACAGGCCGGGCAGGATCTCCGACTTCACGAATTCCATCCGGCGGTTGGGGCCGCCGCCGCCGCGCTGGAAGCGGCTTTTCCACAAATCCATCTTCACCGCCAAACCGCACAGCACGCCGCCGATGGTGACGTGGTGCGAGGCGATCAATTCGCGGATGGTGCGGAAGGTGTCGGCGTTGATGTCGCTCCAAAAATCCTTCGAGCGGTTGTCGAAGCTCTCGAAACGCCCGGTGATCGAGGTCGAGATGTCGGTCAGATCGCGGGCGATGTCGTCCAGCATCTTCATCTGGCGTTGATCGCGTTTGACCTCGGCCGAGCTGCGGATTTCGCCCATCCAGGTGACGAAACGCTGAACCTCCGGCACGATTTCATCCAAGCATTTGCGGAAATAGGCCAGCGACAGGAAGATGTCGCCATACTCTTCGAGAAACTGCGGAATCTCGGTCAGCTCGATGTCGAGGCGGTCGGCCATCATGCGCAGGTTGCGCAGCGCCTCGTCCCGGTTGGGGGTGGCGAACATGCGGATGATGTCGCTGACGTCGGCGACCTGGATTTCCTCATGCCCATAGACATATTCCATCAGCGGGCGGGTGAAGACGCGCATGTAATTGGTCAGTTCCGCCTTTTTGCGGTCTGACAAGGTCAGGCATTCGACGTTGTTCACGTCGATCTTCAGCCGCCGCAGCTCAATGCGCGAGGAATAGACGTCGAAGCTGGACGCGGTGGCGATCTTTTCGATCTTCACCAGATCGCGTTCGACCTCGTCCTTGTAGGATTCAAAATAGGCGGGGATGTGGCGGGGAACCACCTGCCCGCTGCCGGTCTGGATGTCGCGAAACATCTCAACGACGGTCTGGAGCCGGACATTCTTGATGAGCCGGGCGTGCTGAAGACCGGGAGTTTCCAACGGGATGCTAGACAGGGGCAGAATGTGCAGCGAATCGCGCGCCTCGTCGTCCGACGCCCGGCGTTTGGGCGTGTCGGCGTGGGGGGCTGCGTCGGATTCGGCGTTTGCCTCGGCAGAACTTGCGTCGCCGTTCACCCGGGTCTCTCCCAAAACGTGCAGCGTGTTACGAAACCGTCATTGTGCGCTTGCACCATACAGCAGACGATTCTTGTGGCAAGGATCCAGATGCCACGATTTGCGACGCAAAACCATTAGGGGCGCACGCCGCTTCCGATCACAAGAAAGGCCGGTTCCCGCGCAGAAACCGGCCTTTTCGCGAGCGCGCGGGCCGAATTTCGCGTCAATGGACGCTCATCGGCTCCATGTCGTTCTGCCGGATGGCGGCGAAGGCGACCTCGCGCTGGGGCAGAACGCTGAGTTGCGCCCCGTCGGCGGCGTGGATGGAAAAGGCGGGCGCGCCATCGACCTGGATCGGGCGGACATAGGCGAGGTGATCGACGCCGAAGGCCGCGAAATCCTGGGTGGAAAGCTGGCGGAGATGGTCGAGCGTGCTGTTCATCATGATCGTGGTCCTTTGCGGCCCCCAACATCCGGCGGGCCGCGAAACGGAGTGTGTTGGACGTGTTCCGGCGTGCGCGGGTCAGCCTTCGTTGCGGTCGGCGGCGACGTCAATGGTCTGCGGGGCGCCGCCGGGGGCGACGCCGGGCTGTTCAATCTTGATCGTCCGCACCTTCGGTTCGGGCAGCGGGCGGGTCAGATCGATGTTCAGCAGGCCGTTGTCGAGCGAGCAGCCGATCACCTCGATCCCGTCGGCCAACACGAAGCTGCGCTGGAACTGACGGGCGGCGATGCCGCGATGCAGGTAAATGCGCGACTTGTCGTCGCCTTGGCGGCCTCGGATGACCAGTTGGTTGTCCTCGATCTGCACCGACAGATCTTCGGACGTGAAGCCAGCGACCGCCAGGGTGATGCGCAGACCGTCATCGCCGATCTGCTCGATGTTGTAGGGCGGATAGCCCTCGGCGGAATTCTTGGCGATCCGGTCGAGCGTGCGCTCGAACTGGTCGAAGCCCAACAGCAGCGGGCTGTTGAACAGAGACAGACGTGTGGTCGTCACGGCGCATCCTCCTCTTGACGCGAGCGAGTTGCACAATCAAAGGCCCGTTTCCGGCGCCCGGCGAAGCGGCAGCCCAAACATGTTCGGCGCTGTCCTGACATTAGATTGGGAGATGGGGGGTCGGGGTCAAGGATCTCCGTCAGGGATCGACCACGCCGGTCATTTCCGCCACCGCGTCGGCGATGGCCAAGCACGAGGTCAGACCCGGCGATTCGATGCCGAACAGGTTGACCAGCCCGGGAATCCCATGGCTCTCCGGCCCTTGCAGCAGGAAATCCCGCTGGGGCTGGCCGGGGCCGCTCAATTTCGGGCGGACGCCGGAATAGGCGGGAACCAGCGCGCCGTCGGGCAGCCCCGGCCAATAGGCGCGCACCGAGTCGTAAAAGCTTTCGGCCCGCGCCGGATCGACGGCGTAATCGAGGCCGCCGCCGCTGGGGGTGGTCGCCGGATCGCCCAACCATTCGACGTCCGGGCCAAAGCGCGCCTGCCCGGCGAGGTCGAGCGTCAGATGGACGCCCAGCCCGCCATCGACCGGCACCGGATAGACCAGACGGGAAAAGGGCGAACGGCCTTGGCCCAGCGCGTAATAGCTGCCCTTGGCCAGCACGCGCGGCGGAATCCGGTCGGCGGGGAAGCCCTCCAGCCCGGCGGCCACGGCCCAGGCGCCCAACCCGGCGGCGTTGACCAGCGTGGCGCAGCCCAGCCGCATCGGCTCGGCCCCGCCAACCTCCAGAATGAAACCGTCGGGCGCGCGGCGGCTGCGCTCCAACGGGCTGAGCAGCGCCAGCATGGCGCCCGCGTCCTCGGCGTCGCCCAACAGGGCCAGCATCAGCCCGTGGCTGTCGATGATCCCGGTCGAGGGGGAGACGAGGGCGCCGGCAACGCGCAGGTTGGGTTCCCAGTCTTTCGCGGTGGCGGCGTCGATGGCGTGCAGATCGGTGACGCCGTTGGCGACGGCCTGCGCCCGGATGGCGTCGAGCTTCGGCAATTGGCTGTCGTCGCTGGCGACGATCAGCTTGCCGACGCGGCGATGCTCCACCCCATGGGCGCGGCAATACTCATAAAGCGCGTCCCGCCCGGCCACGCACAGCCGGGCGCGCAGGCTGCCGGTGGGGTAATAGATGCCCGCGTGGATCACCTCCGAATTGCGCGAGCTGGTTCCCGTGCCGATGGCGTCGGCGGCCTCCAACAGGATGACCTCGCGCCCGGCCTGCGCCAGCCGCCGGGCGACCGCCAAGCCGACCACCCCGGCCCCGACCACCACGCACTCCACCCGCTCCATCGCCGTCGTCCTTATCCATCAATCCCCGCGACGGGCAGGGGAGCGCAAAGCGGCGCGCGGCGCAAGCGGTCCAGCGCGCGGGCGACGGCGCAACGGTGCCTGGCGCGCCGCGCAGAGACGTGGCGTTTGACTCAACGCCAGGGATGCGTATAGTGCGCGCCTTCACCTCCTGGGAAAGCGGGCGCGCGTAGCGTTGGCGCCCCGTCCGTCGCCGCAAGGGGATGGAACTACCGGGACAACATCAACTCGTGCGTCAACGAGGAAGTTCGTTATGAGCAAGCGTCAAGAGTCCAAGTTTAAGATTGACCGCCGCCTTGGCGTCAACCTGTGGGGCCGTTCCAAAAGCCCGCTGAACAAGCGCGAGTACGGCCCCGGCCAGCATGGCCAGCGTCGCAAGAAGCCGTCGGATTACGGCTTGCAGTTGATGGCCAAGCAGAAGCTGAAGGGCTATTACGGCAACATCGGCGAGAAGCAGTTCCGCCGCATTTACGCCGAAGCCGTCCGTCGCAAGGGCGACACCGGCGAGAACCTGATCGGTCTGCTGGAGCGTCGTCTGGACGCCGTGGTCTACCGCATGAAGTTCGCGCCGACCCCGTTCGCCGCCCGCCAGATCATCAACCATGGCCACATTCTGGTGAATGGTCGTCGTCTGAACATCGCCTCGGCCCGCCTGAAGGACAACGACGTTGTCGAGGTGAAGGCCAAGTCGAAGCAGATGGCCCTGATCCTGGAAGCCGCCGCCTCGGGCGAGCGTGACATCCCCGATTATCTGGAAGTTGACGGCGGCGCCCTGAAGGGCCGCTTCGTCCGCGCGCCGCTGCTCGCCGACGTGCCGTACCCCGTCCAGATGGAACCGAACCTGGTCGTCGAATTCTATTCGCGCTGATCGGTCGGCTTCGGTCGCACACCGGAAAGGCCGCTCCCTCGGGGGCGGCCTTTTTGTTTGGGCGCGGTTTGGCGGGAAGACGCCTTCACCGTTTGCGGGTCAACACCAGCGCGGTCAAATCATCGTCGATTGGGCCGGTGGCCCGCAACTCGTCCAGCAGCCCGTCCAGGAAGCGGGCGCCGTCCTCTTCCCCCATGTGGCGGGCGACCATCGCGCCAAGCCCGGATTCGTCAAGAACGTCGCCGCCCAGCGGAATTTCGATGGCGGCGTCGGAGTAGAGGAACAGCCGCCCGCCGAACGGCAGGGGCAGGCTGCGGCTGTCATACTGGACGGACGCCAACAGGCCCAGCGGCAGACCGGCGCCGTCGCCCAATTGGGGGGCGCTGTCGCCGGGCGTCCAGACCATTGGCGCGGTGGCCCCCGCCGACGCGTAGCGGAAGACCCCCGCTTGAGGGTCGATCACCCCGGCCAGCATGGTGGCGAACTGGCCGCTGGGCAGCAAAGCGCACAGCCGTTTGTTGACCGCCGCCAGAAACGCCGCCGGCTCTTCGCTGATGGCGGCGAGCTGTTGGCAGATGGCGTGCAGGCGGAAGGTGTTGAGCGCGGCGCCGACGCCATGGCCGGAAAAATCGACCAAATAGACCGCCAGCCGTCCATCGAGCAGCCGCCGCTTGCCCCAGAAATCGCCGCCCAGCTCCGATGATGGGGCGAAATGGGCGTTGATGGCGATGCCCAAGGTGGTTTCGGTGCTGGTCAGCCGCGTCGAACTGGGCAGCAGCCGTTCCTGCATGCTGCGGGCGAGCGCCAACTCGCTTTCCGCCCGGTTGTGATATTGCTCCAGATCGCGCAGCAGGGCGCGCTTGTGCAGGTGGATGCGGACGCGGGCCAGCAACTCCACAGCGTTGATCGGTTTGGTCACATAGTCGGTCGCCCCGGCGGCGAAGGCGCGGGCGCGGTCTTCCGCCCGGTTCAGGCTCGACTGCACCAGGACAGGCAGGTTTTTCCAGCGTGGATCGGCGCGCAATTGCTTGCACATCTCGAACCCGTCCAGGCGCGGCATCATCAAATCCAGCAGGATCAGGTCGGGGTTGAACATCTCAAGCCGGGCCAGACCGTCGTTGCCGTCCTCGGCCTGCTCAACCTGATGGATTCCGCCGCGTTCCAGCAGCGCCAGCAGCAGGTTGCGGTTGATCCGGTTGTCGTCCACCACCAGAACGCGGGCGCTCTCCAACCCGGCCAGGGCGCCGCGCGTCTGGGCGGGCAAGATCGAGGGGGGTGGGGAGGTCACGGGCGGTTCCGTTCAATCCAAACAAGCGTGTGGTCGTCACGGCTGGCGCTGCCCAGAGCAAAGGTCAACGAGCGAACGACGCTGGCGAAACCATCCGCGCCGCCGCCCTCCGCCACCGCGCGGCCAATCATCCAGCCCAGTCCGATTCCGGCGCCGCCTGGGTCAAGGGCTTGCAACACGGCGACCGAATAGAGCGCCAACACCGCGCCGGGAAGCAGCGGCAGCGTTTCGGTTTGGTAGCGAGAGCCGGGGGCAAGACCAACCGCCAAGCCGTTCACCTCGCCAAAGCGCGGAGCCTCGCCATCAGGAGGCAGCAGCATGGGGGGGGCGGAATCGGCGGCGGCGTAGACGAACTGACCCGCGTTTCCGTCGATCACCCCATAGATCACGGTGGCGTTCTGGCCCTCCTCCAGCAAATCGACGGCTCGCTCGTTCAGCCGGGCCAGCATGGCGGCGGGATCAAGGCCATGGTCGGTGGCCAACTCATGCAGCAGCGTGTGCATGCGAAAGGCGTTCATCGCCGCCGACACGCCTTGCCCGGACATGTTCAGCAGGAACACCCCCAGGCGGCAATCGTCCAGCGGCACGATCCCCCAGAGATCGCCGCCCAAATTGGCCGAAATTTCAGTGTGGGAGCGCAGCGTCACCCCCGCCAACGACCCCAATGTGTTGCACAGGGTGGGGGAGGGCAACAGATGCTCGTGCATGGAGCGGGCGATGGCCAACTCGCCTTCCACCCGCGCCCGGTAGCTTTGCAGATGGCGGATCAGCACGCGGCTTTCCAGATGGATGCGCACGCGGGCCAGCAGTTCGGTGCGGTCGAGCGGCTTGGACACCAGATCGGTGGTTCCGGCGATGAAGGCCTTGTTGCGGTCCTCGCTTGACGTCAGCGACGTTTGCACCAGGATCGGCAGATCCGCGAGGTCGGGATCGGCGCGCAGACGGCGGCAAACCTCGAAGCCGTCGATGCCCGGCATCATGATGTCGAGGATCAACAAGTCGGGGCGCCGTTCGGCGACCGTCTCCAGCGCCTCCACCCCGTCCTTGGCGAAAAAGACGTTGCGGAACCCCGCCTCGGCCAGAATAGCCCCAATCAAAGTGCGGTTGAAGGCGGTGTCATCGACCACCAGGATCGGGCAATCAAGAATGGCGGCGCGGGCTTCCGCCTCGACGTCGTCGTTCAACACCGGGTGGGCGCCGGTCACAGCGCGAACCTCATGCGGATGCGGCGACCGCCATCGCGCAGCTCAACGGAATCGGCGACGGTGGCGATCAAATCCAGGCCACGGCCCGAGGCGCCGCGACAGCTCATCGGCGTGGGTTGGAAGCCGTTTCCGTCGTCAGCGACCTCCACCGCCATGGCTCCCGGCTCCAGCGTGACGGCGACCTCCAGCCGCCGTTGCGACAGGACGGGGTTTGCCATCTGCCGAACAAGATCGTGGGAAAACCGCTCCAACTCGGAAGCGGACAACTCCTTCATGCCCGCGACTTCCAGATTGCCGTGAACCAGCGCGTTGCTGATCGCCTCGTGAAGCGCCAGTTCCAAATCGTCCCGCCGGTTTTGCGACAGCGGCTGGCGCGCGGCCAGCGCGGTCAGGATGCGTCCGGCCAGATGCAGGCTGTTGGCGGTTTTCGTTGTCAGGTTGATGTAAAGATCGGCGCTTCCAGCCCGTTTGGTCAGAGCCGCCAGTGATGGTTCGGCATCGTCGCCCGCCGTGGGTTCGATCCAGGCGGCGATGGGCGGCAACCAAGCGGCGGTTTCCGACGCGCCCTGTGGGCCGTCGAGCAGCGCAAGGGTTGGAGCTTTGTCATCCTTGCCGTTTCCCGATGGCAAGCCAAGCCACGCCGAACACCGCGCCAGCCGATCATCGGCGATCGCCAGACCATGCAAAGCAGCGAATCGGGTCCGGGGAGGGGGCGTTCGGGCGGCCAACAGCCTCAGTCCTCGATGGTGACGATCTTGCCGATTTGCGCCACCGTCAACACCCGCTTGACTTGACCAACCGCGCCGCGCAGCACGAGTTCCTTCTCTGCGCCGTCCATTTCATCCCGGGCGATGAGCAGCATGCCGATCCCGGCTGAATCGACGAACTCCAGCGACGACAGGTCCAGCACCTGACGCTTCGCGTTGTTCAGCTTCATCTCTCCAATCAACGCGCGCAGTTTGGCGTGATCGTTGAAAGTCAGGCGGCCCCGCAGGCGGACGGCCGCCTCTTGATCCCGCTGCTCTATGCCATAATCCATCGAAGATCCCCCATAAAGAGCGCAATCACTCAACCAAAGGCTTGGCTTCATCAAAACAGTTCTATGTCGCCACCGGCACTGTCGCTATGGGCGACGTCCACGTCAAGCACGCCATTTTCATCCAACGCGGTGCCTTCCAGCAAAAGTTTGCGGACGAAGCGCCCGCGCATTTCGCTGAGCGTGAAGCGGTTGAGCAGATTGTTGAGCCACTCCTGAGGCTCGCGGGCGCCGATGCTGGAGGGAACTTCGGCGCGGATCTGGCCTTCCAGTTCGTCCAGACCGGCGCTCATGATCGCCAGACTGTCGTTGATGGCCTCGATCCGCTGCTTGGTCAGATCCTGGAACTGCATTCCGGTGATGACGTGGGCGATGGTGGACGACATGTCCGCCGACACGCTGGCGGCGGTTTCCAGCACGCTCTGGAAATGGGTGGTCTGTTCGACCAGACTGTCCATGGTCTTGTCGACCCGTTCCTTGGCCAGCATTTGCGGCGACATGTCGGTGTTGGCGATCTGGCGCAGGATCTCGTGGCCGTTGCGCACGCCCTTGACCACCGCCGTCACCTTGCTGCGCATCCGCTCGGCCAGATCGCCGGTGGAGCGGGACAGATGACGAACCTCTTGGGCGACGACGGCGAAAGTGCGCCCGGCTTCGCCCGCCCGGCTGGCTTCGATGGTGGCGTTGAGCGCCAGAAAATTGGTTTGCCGGTTGATGACGTCGATGTCGCCGATGGATTTCTCCAGCTCGACCACGTCCTTTTGCACGTCGTCCAGCAGATAGACCATGCTCATGGCGTGGCGCGACAGGGTGACGATGTTGCTCACCATGTCGGTTATCATGTCCTGCATGCCGACGACCAACTGGTCCAACGGCACCTGCTCTTCGTCGATGCGAACCGTTCCCGCGACGGCGACGATTTGGGCGACGCGTTCGGACTGCTCCATCGCCTTTTCCGCCAGGATGCGGAAGCGCGCGGACAGGTCGAGCGTCGCCTCCTCGACATGCTGGGAGGTGCGGGTCAACTCGGTCTGCACCACGCCCAGCGTGCGGCGCTGGACGTCGGCGAAACCCATCCAGGTGGACAGAAGGTCGCTGGACACCGTGACCGTGCCTTTGGGGGCATCAGCGGCTGGGGGGGCGGCTGGCGTGGCGGCGGGCGTCAGGTGTGGCGTGGCGCCGTCAAACGACATGTCAAAGCTCCTAAAATCACCCGCGTCAGGCGGTGCGGGGGCGGTCGCCGATGGCGTCGAAGGCGCGCATCATTTCGGCGGGGATGTGGGACAGGGGCAACTCGATCGCCACGCCGCCGCTGTCTTTGGCGGCGCGCGGCATCCCATAAACGACGCAGCTTGATTCCTGCTCGCCAATGGTGTGGGCGCCCGCGTCGCGCATGGCCTTCATGCCGATGGCGCCGTCGCGCCCCATGCCCGACAGGATGACGCCCACCGCGTTGGCGCCGGCGGCCTTGGCGACCGAGGCGAACAGCACGTCCACCGATGGACGATGACCGCTGACCGGCGGGGTGTCCTGAATGTGGCAGACGAAGCCCTGGGAATCGCGGACGATGGCGAGGTGGCGGTCGCCGGGGGCGATGAAGACGACGCCCTGGGCCAGCCGCGCGCCGTGGCTGGCCATCTGGACGCTGGGGGCGGAAATCCGGTCGAGCCGCGCGGCGAAGCTGGGAACGTAGCTTGGCCCCATATGCTGGGTGATGACGATGGGCGGGCAATCGGCGGGCATCGCCGCCAGCACGTCGCGGATGCGCTCGACCCCGCCGGTGGACGCGCCGATGGCGATCAGGCGGCTGCCCGATCCGGCCCGGCGTGGCGTGGGCAAGGTCGTCGTCGTCGTCGTGGGGGCGCGGCGCATCGACAGGCGCGCGGTGGCGGCCACCATGATCTTGGAAACCAGCTCGCGGGCCGTCTGCTCGAACCCCTTGCCGTCGGAACCGCCGGGCTTGGTCAGACAATCGACCGCTCCCAGTTCCAGCGCGCGGATGGCGGCGTCGGAACCCTCGCGGGTCAGGGAGGAGATCATGATGACCGGCGTCGGGCGCAGGGTCATGATCTTTTCCAGAAAGGACAGACCGTCCATTTTCGGCATTTCGACGTCCAGGGTGATGACGTCGGGGTTGGTCGCCTTGATGATCTCGCGCGCCTCGAAAGGATCGCGGGCGACGCCGACCACCTCGATGCCCGGCTCGCGGTCGAGGATGTCTTTCAGCATCTCACGCATCAGGGCGCTGTCATCGACGATGACGACGCGGATCGCTCGGGTCATGGGTCAGGCGTCTCCCGAAGGGTCGGGGGTGAACAATTCCACGTCGCCCTCGATGGGATCGCGCCGCAGATTGGACATGTGGTGACGCTCCTGTGTGATCGTATCCACAACCGTTGTTGGATTCAGCATACGGCGCAACGCGCGGCCCGAGTGGGGAAAATAATGAATGCGGCGAGCCGCCGCGCCGCCCAGATCATGCCCGGCCAGGATCAGCCCCTCGACCCGCACATAGTTGATGGCGAAACGGCTGTTCATGCCGCCGATGTCGTAGCTGGAGTCGATGACGCGGGCGCCGCCGAACAGCTTGACTTGCAAGCGCCGCTTCTCGGCCCCTTGCGCCAGCAGGTCGTTGATGAGCCGCTCCATGGCGACCGAGCCATAGCGCGCCGCCGCCCCGTCGCCTTCCAGCTCCGATTCCGGCAGATCGGGCAGGAGAAAGTGATTCATCCCGCCGACGCCGCGCACCGGGTCGTGGATGCAGGCGGACACGCAGGATCCCAGCGTGGTGGCCATCATCACATCGGTCTGATCGCTGACCATGTGATGACCAAGAAAGATCTTGATGGTTTCCGGCCTGGGCGCTCTCCCGCCGCCAAACGCTCGTGTGGACGTTCCGGGTTTTCGTGGCGGCGTGTCGGGTGGGAAACCGGGCGGGAGGAAACGGGCCATGCTCACACCCGTTGGTAAATGGTGGGGCCAACCTGCCGGAAGCTGTTGGAAACGCCGTAGAGGCTTTCCGAATGTCCCAGAAACAGATAGCCGCCGCCGCCGATCATGCGGGCGAAGCTCTCGATCACCTGGGTGCGGCCGGGACGGTCAAAATAGATCAGGACGTTTCGGCAGAAGATGGCGTCGAACGGCCCCGACATCGGCCAGTGTTCCAGCAGATTGAGCGGCTTGACGGTGATGAGCCGCTTCAATTCGTCGGTCATGGCGATGGCGGGTTCGCCGTTCAGCGTCGTCGCCTGGGTGTAGCGGGACCGGATGGCCGGGGGAATGCCCGAAGCGCCGTCGGCGTTGTAAACGCCGCGCCGGGCGGTTTCCACCATGTGGGTGTCGATGTCGGTGGCCAGGATGCGCGCGTCCCAGCGCCGCAACTCCGGCCCCATCGTCGAGGCGAGAACCATGGCGATGGTGTAAGGCTCCGGCCCGGACGAGCAGCCCGCCGACCAAATCCGCAGGCGGGGTTTGGGGTGTCCGGCGTTGCGCTCACGGACGCCGGGCAGAACCGTCCGTTCGAGAAACTCAAAATGATGGGATTCGCGGTAAAAGCTGGTCAGGTTGGTGGTCAGCGCGTTGACCAGAAAGCCGATTTCATTGGCCCCCGCCTCGCTTTGCAACAGGTCGCAATAGGCGTCGAAATCGGGCAGTCGCAGGTCGCGCAGACGCCGCGCCAGCCGGGCGTACACCATCTCGACCTTGTGGGCGGCGAGCGCGATCCCCGCCAACTGATGAAGCAGGCGGGCGATCAGGTCGAAATGATGCCGCTCGAACCGAAATTCCCGCGTGCTCGGCAAGTCCGCCGTCGTTCCAAGACTGCGGGGGCGGTTGGCGTCAATGGTCGGCCGGTCCGGGGGAGGCAGGGTTTCGGTCATCGGCGGCGGGCCGGTCTTCAGGCGCGAGCGCGGGCGCGGCGGCTGTCGCCGGGGGGGCGTTCCAGCGTGAAATAGGTCATCTGTTCGCGCAGTTGATCGGCCTGCTCTTCCAGCGAGCGGGCGGCGGCGGTGCTTTCCTCGACCAGGGCGGCGTTCTTCTGGGTCATTTCGTCCATCTGGGCGACGGCGATGTTGACCTCGTCCAGGCCGGAAGCCTGTTCGTTGGTGGCGCGCGCGATCTCGCCGACCAGATCGGCGACGCGGCCAATGCCGGTGACGATCTCGGTCAGCGCGGCGCCCGCCGACCGCACCAGATCGACGCCCTCGCGAACCTGCGCGCCGCTGTCCAGGATGAGCGCCTTGATCTCCTTCGACGCCTGGGCCGAACGTTGGGCCAGTTGCCGGACCTCTTGCGCCACCACGGCGAAGCCGCGCCCGGCGTCGCCCGCCCGCGCCGCCTCAACCGCCGCGTTCAGCGCCAGCAAGTTGGTTTGGAAGGCGATTTCATCGATGACGCCGATGATGTCGGAAATTTTTTGCGAGGACTGTTCAATCCGCCGCATCGCGTCGACCGCGTGGCCGGCGACTTGACCGCCGCGCGCGGCGGCGGCGCGGGCGTCGGTGGCGAAGCTGTTGACCTGCTGGGCGTTGTCGGCGTTCGACCGCACGGTGGCGGCCAACTCCTCCATGCTGGCGGCGGTCTCTTCCAAGCTGCTGGCCTGCTGTTCGGTCCGTTCCGACAGGTCGAGGCTGCCCGCCGCGACCTCGCGGCTGGCGGTGGCGATGGAGGCCGCCGCCCCGTCGATGCGCCGCACGGTGTCGGAAAGCTGGCTGACGGTGTTGTTGAAGTCGTTCTTCAGGCGCTGGAACACGCCCTCGTAATCCTTCTCGATGCGGCGGGTCAGATCGCCGCGCGACAGGGTTTCCAGCGCGGAGGCCAACTCTTCGGTGACGGCGGAAACATTTTCGGACAGGCGGTTGATGCCCGCGCTGACCAGCCGGAAGAAGCCGGACTTGTTCGTCAGGTCGATGCGGTGCTCGAAATCGCCGCGAACCGCTTGCTCCACCATGCCGCCGATTTCGCCCTCGATGGCCAATTCGTCGGTCAGATCGCGCCATTCGATGACGGTGCCCAGCTTTTCGCCCTGGCGGCTGACCACCGGGTTGGCGATGACCTGGAAGGTGCGCCCGCCCGCCTTGGCGGAACCGCGATAGGTCTGGGTCAGATTGGCGAGCAGACGGCGTTGGTGGCTGGGGTCGCGGTGGAACAGGTCAAAATTCTGACCCAGCAGGGTTTTGGTGTCGAAGGAGGGCAGAACCTTTTTCAGATCGGCTTCGGCGTTGCGGAACATGTCCATGATCGAACCGTTGGCGTACAGGATTTTCCCGTCGGTGTCGGCCATCATGATGTTGGCCGACACCCGGTCCAACGCCATGCGTGAACGGGCGGCGTCCACCGCCTCGTCTTTGAAGGCGGCGACGGCGCGCGCCATGTCGCCCAACTCGTCGCGCGCCTCGGTGTGGGGAACCGTGATGGTCAGCTTGCCGATGGTCAGATCGGTCATCACCGCCTTGACGCCGTTGATCGGGCCGATGATCGAGGCGCCGATGCGGTTGGCGGCGACCATGCCGATCACCAGCGACAGCAGGCCAAGGCCAAGAGACAGACGGGTGTTGAAGGTCGCTTCCTGCTCAGCGGCGGCCTCGTTCGCTTTTTGGTCGGATTGGATCGAGGCGACGATGCCGCCGATGACATCGTTGATCTGGGCCACCAGCTTGCCGACGTCCGTCGTCCGCCGGGTGATGGCGTCGTTGGCCGCAAGCGCGTCCTTGAAGGCGGCGCGGTAATCGGTCGCCCGCGCTTCGATCTCACGCAGGCTCGCGGTCAGGGTCGGGTCGTTGCGGAAGGCGGTGGTCAAACCCGCCAGATGCTCGCTCATTTCCTTGCCTTGGCCGTCAACCTGGGCGACGGCGGCGGCGTCCTTCAGGCCAAGCGCCCGGTTGGCGGCAAAGCGGATGGTGATCCAGTGTTTTTCGGCTTCCTGCCCATCCAAGGCGGCGTTTTGGTTGTCGGACGCGGCGGCGATCACCTCTTCCAGCAGGGCGGTCACGCGGGCGCCGACCGGGTCCATGCGTTCGTGCAGGATGCGATCAAACCCTTCGCGGGATTCGCGGACCAGTTCAAACTGGTTGTGATAGTCAGCGTGCAGCTTGGTCAGATCGGCGAAGGCGGTCGCCTGGGGCGAGGCCTTCACCATGGCCTGCCGGTCCCTCATGGCCGTGTCGAAGGCGGCGCGCAGGGCGCGCTGGCGCTCCATCGCGGCGGCGTCGCCGGTGAAGATGTAATCCCGCCCCTGGATGCGCTGGTTGGCCAGGCGGGCTTCCAGATCCTTGGCGAACACCGCCAGATCGCCAGCCTTCAGCACCAGATCGAGCCGGTGATTCAGCCGGTTCTGCCCCAATATGCCGATGCCCAGTTGAACAACGATCAAGGCCAGCAGCAGACCAAAGACCAACCAGAGCCGCTTGGCGATGCCAAGATTGCTCAAAAAAGAACCGGCGCTGGTTGATGTGGGGGTTGAATGGCTCGTGGTCATGCGTCGCCTCCGGTTTTTTCTTGGACGATGCCCGACAGTCGGCGCGGAAGCCTTGGCGGGGGCGTCAGGGGTCTAGTCGCTGGCGGCGATGATCCGGTTTGGAGTCGGCTCATGATCGCCATGTTCGTTGGAGAACAGCTTTTCAACGTTCAGCAACGTCACCATGCGGTTCTCGGCGGTGTAGAGGCCGCTGAGATATTCGGCGTCGATCAGGCCGCTGTCCACGTCGGGCGGCGGTTTGATCGAGTCCGGGCCGATGGCCAGAATGTCGGAAATGGCGTCCACCAGAATGCCGCGCGTGCGTTCGCCCACCTGCATCACCACCACGACGTGGCGTTTCGTCACCTCGGTCGCGCCGCCGCCGAAACGGGCGCGCAGGTCGAAGATCGGAATGATGATGCCGCGCAGGTTGATGACGCCCCGGACATAGTCCGGCAGATTGGGCAAGCGGCTTTCCGGCGTCCAGCCGCGTATTTCCCTTACGGAAAGGATGTTGACGCCGTATTCCTCGGCGCCAACGGTGAAGGACACATACTGGTCCTCCGTCCCGTTGAGGGACAGGGCGTCGGCGCGGCTGCCACCGACCGTGGCGAGTGCCATGGAACTGCTCATCGCTGGGCCTCAGACCGTTTGGCGTTGACGTGATTGGGGGGCTGGCAGGGCGGCGGTGGGGGGCGGGGGGCGAGCGCCGCCGCTGGCGCCGTCGCCGCTGTGGCGGCTCATTTCCCGCAGACCGGCGACGTCCAGGATCAGGGCGACGCGCCCGTCGCCCAGAATGGTGGCGGCGGCGACGCCGTCCAGACGGCGGAAGTTGGACTCCAGGCTTTTGATGACGACCTGCTGTTGCCCCAGAACCTCGTCCACCACCAGACCCAGACGCGAACCGTCTTCGGTCTCCACCAGCACGACCAGCCCCTTGGTGGCGTCGTCGATGGCCTTGGGGATGCCGAACAGGCGGTGGAGATGGACCAGCCGCACATATTCGCCGCGCGCCATGATGACGTCGCATTTGTTGACCAGCCCGTGCAGGTCGGCGGGTTTGGGCCGCAGGCTCTCGACGATGTTGGTCAAGGGCAGGACGAAGCGTTCCTCCCCCACCGAAATCACCATGCCGTCGAGCACCGCCAGCGTCAGCGGCAGCGACAGGACAAAGCGCGAGCCTTCGCCCGGCGTCGAATAGACGCCGATCCGCCCGCCCAGCGAGGAGATGTTGCGCCGGACCACATCCATGCCGACGCCGCGCCCGGACAGGTTCGACACTTGATCGGCGGTGGAGAAGCCGGGCAGGAAGATCAGATGGTCGATCTCCTCGTCGGTCATGCTGGCGCCGGGTTGCACCAGCCCCTTTTCGATGGCCTTCGACAACACCTTGGCGCGGTTGATGCCGCGCCCGTCGTCCGTCACCTCGATGACGATGCGGCCGGAGCGATGCTGCGCCGAGAGATGCACCGTTCCGGCGCGCGGCTTGCCCATGCGTTCCCGCTCGTCCGGGCCTTCCAGCCCATGGTCGATGGAGTTGCGGATCATGTGGGTCAGCGGATCGACGAGGTTTTCCACCACCGTCTTGTCCACCTCGGTGTTTTCGCCGGAGGTGGCGAGCAGCACCTCTTTGCCGGTCAGGGCGGCGCATTCCCGGACCAGCCGGGGCATGCGCGAAAAGACGCTCGACACCGGCTGGGCGCGGATCGACATGACGCTTTCGCGCAATTCGCGGGTGTGCTGGGCGAGCTGCTCCAGCCCCTCCTGCAACTCCTGGAACTGGCCGGGGGGGAGGTCGCGGAGATGCTCGGCGATCATCGCCTGGGTGATGACCATTTCGCCGACCATGTTGACCAGCCGGTCGATCTTGTCGAGATCGACCCGGATGGTGTGGGTGGTCAACCCGGCATGCTCGCCGCCGCCGCCGCCGCCGTTGGTTCCGGCGCCGCGTGGTTTGGCGGCTCCGTCGGTCTTGGCCGCCGCCGCGCCGGTTGGCGCCGAAGCCGATTCGGTCAACGCGGGCGGCGTGTTGGGCGGCGCCTCGTCTTTTGGCGGCGGAGCGATGACGGCGGGCAGCGGCGCGTCGGCGGTGATTTGGATGTCGCATTCGTCGGCGACGAACTCAAACACGTCGTCGATCCGCTCGCGCCCGACAGCGGCGTCGGCGGTCAGGGTGATGGTCCAGGACAGATGCAGAAGCTCGGCGTCGAGGTCGGCCAGCGTGGGCAGGCCGTCCAGATGACAGACGATCTCGGCGTCGCCCAAGCGGCGGAGCGCGCGCAGCATGTAGGCGGGTTCGTTGCCCGACAGCAGCAGGTCGGATTTGGGACGGAAGACGATGGTCCAGCGCACCCGGTCGGCGGGGGCGGGCGCGGGGGTTTCGGAGTCACGGGCGGCGTTGATCGCGGCCATCGCGTCGCCGAAGATTCCAGCCTCGTCGTCTTCGTCGTCGGGAACCGTGGACGCTGCGGGCCGCGCTGTCTGGGCCGTGGCGCTGGCGACCGTGCCGCCGCCGCCAGTCGCCAGAGCGCGGCGCAGCGCGGCGACCGTGTCGTCGGTGGCGCCGGGCGGCGCGTCCACCCCTTCGCCCGCGTAGGCCAGCATTTGCGCCAGCACGTCGTTGGCGCGGATCAGCGTGTCGACCAGTTCGGTGGTGACGGGGATGGCGCTGTTGCGCACCTCGTCCATCACCGTTTCAAACTCGTGCGAGAAGGCGACCAATTCGGAGAAGCCAAAGGCGCCGCCGCCGCCCTTGATGGAATGAACGGCGCGGAAGATCGCGTTCACTTCGTCCATGTCGACGTCGCCGGGGGAGAGGCGCAGCAAGCCAGCCTCGGCGACCGCCAGCAACTCGGCGCTTTCGTCGAAATAGGTCTGCTTGAACCGGCTCAGATCGTCCACGATCACCCTCCTTGCCCGTACGCGGCGGCTTGGCTCGCTCGACCCGCCAGACGGTGGATCAGCCGCACACCTTTTGCACGACGGAAATCAGTTTGTCAGGATTGAAGGGTTTCACAATCCAGCCGGTGGCTCCGGCGGAGCGGCCTTCGGCCTTTTTCTTTTCATCGGCTTCGGTGGTCAGCATCAGGATCGGCAGGCTGCGGTGCGTCGGGATGGCGCGCAGCTTGCGAATCAGGGTCAAGCCGTCCATCACCGGCATGTTCAGATCGGTGATGACCAGATCGACCTTGGCGGCGGCGATGGCGGTCATGGCGGCTTGCCCATCGGGCGCTTCCACCACGTCATAACCGGCGCCGCGCAGGGTGAAGGACACCATGTCGCGCATGGTGCGGGAATCATCGACGGTGAGGACTTTCTTTTTCACGCTTGGCTCCATTGCTTCAACCATCCTTGGAGGCCAAGGTCGTCGCACGCCTCCGCGAAGCTTTCCGATGGCGAAGCGACCGCGAAGACGGCCCCCCGTACGGCGGAGTCGCGGGTGGCGACCACCAGAGCCTGAACGCAGGCCGCGCTGACCCGTTCCACCGCGTCGGCGTGAACCGTCACGTCGGCGGACGCCGCGAAGGCGGCGCGCAGGCTGTCCAGCAGGGGTTGCGCCATTGGCAGATCGAGATCGCTGGGCAACGCCAAGCGAACCCGACCGGCCTCTTCGGTCCACTTTATCAGCGTCATGCCCATCCCACTCCTCTGCGGCGCGCACGCTGAACGGTGCCAGACGTGGCCTCAAGGATTCGTTAAGGCCACATCAATGCCACGGTGGGACGAGTCTTAGAACTTAGGGATGGCCGCAATCCATGCCCTTGCGGGGGCAAAACACCGAGGCGCGAGCGCCCGGTTACGCCTTCAATCGGGCGATGAGCGGGCGGAACTCGGCCAGGACGGCTTCGTAAACATGGCGTTTGAAGGCGACGATCAGGCCGGGCAGGGCTTCCGCGTCGATCCATTTCCAGGCGTCGAACTCGGGATGTTCGGTGTCGAGCCGGATGTCGGCCTCGGTTCCCGTGAAACGGGCGGCCATCCACATTTGTTCCTGCCCGCGCCAACGGCCCTTCCACACCCGGCCCAGCAGCTCGTCGGGCAGGTCGTAGCGATGGGCGGCGGCGGACATGGCGAGGAACTCGGCCTTGGCGGTGCCGATCTCCTCCTCCATCTCGCGGAAGGCGGCGGCGCGGGCGTCCTCCCCCTCGTCGATGCCGCCCTGGGGCATTTGCCAATCGGCCTCCGACCCGGCGCGGCGGGCGACGAACACCTGGCCCCGGTCGTTCAGCAGCATGACGCCGACGCAGGGGCGGTAGGGCAGCGCGTCGCGATCGATGGGGGCGTGATGGCCTTTGTCGTGCTTGGACATCGGTGGACTCGTCTTATTGCTTCTGAATGTTGACCACCGCCGAGGCGGGGGCCAGGACAAAACCCCGGTCCGACAAGGCCGTCATCCACAAGGCGATGCGTTCGATGGTGGTCGGGTAGGGCGAGGCCATGCCGACGGCGGCGCCGTTGGCCTTGGCCAGGGTTTCCAACTCGTGCAACTGGTCGTCGATGGCGCCGCGCGACAGGTCACGGTCGATGGTGCGGTCGGCCAGCGCGCGCGGCACCCCGGCCAACGTCGCCAGCGGCCCGGCGACGCTTTTGGGGTTGGCGCGGGCGTCGACGAACAGCAGGCCGCGCGCCTTCAGCGCGTCGATCATCGGCTGCACGGCGGCTTGATTGGCGGTGAATTTGCTGCCCGTCGTGCTGGTGACGCCGACATAGCCGACCACCTTGCCCAGCGACCATTCCAGCCGTTCCAGGTTGCGGTCGGGGCCAAGCATGGTCAGCAGGGCGTTGGGGCCGGGATCGTCGCGCGGGTAATTCAGCGGTTCCATCGGCACCGACAGCATCACCTCATGCCCCTTGGCGCGGGCGCGCTCCACCCAATCATCCAGCCGTTCGGCGTAGGGAACGAAGGCCAGCGTGACGCCGGGCGGCAGTTTGGCCAGCGCGGCGCCGGTGGTGACGCCGCTGATTCCCATGTCCGCCATGATGATGGCGATGCGCGGGCGTTTGTCGGCGGCGGGGAAGGGGCGGGCGTAGACCTGCCAGGGCTTGCGGCCATCCTCGGCGATTTTGGGCAGCGGGCCGTTGCGGCTGTCCTCCACCAGTCCGGGAACCGGGGCGGGGGTCAAGGTGACGTTGGCGGTCGCCGCCGCCGGCAGAGCCAGCGGCGCGGCGTCGGTCAACGGTGGCGGCGGCGCTGGCGGCGCGGCGGTTGGGGCCGCCGGCGGCGTCATCATCGGCGCCTTGGGCGGCGCCGCCGGGGCCGGAGGCGCCGCCACGGCGACGTTGACCTTGGGCGTCGCCTCCTCCCATGTCTGGGTGGTTTCCGCGCCGTTCAGGGCCAGCCAGCCGGTGATCCCGCCAAACAGCAGGATCACCGCGCCGATGGCGCCAAGCAACAGCTTGGGCGGCGGTTTGCGATGAGAGTCCTCATCGCCGAAATCGGCGTGGGGGTTCATCTTGCGGCGCAGGCGCGCCAGCCAGCCGAAGCCGGGGCGCAAGCCCCGGACGTCGAACTTCAGGCGGCCCAGAAACGCAGGCGCTTTCACCGCGAGGCGCTCCCGATCCGATCAGCGCGCGGCGGCGCGCGACTGGAACATCGCCACGCCGCGCAACAGATCCAACGCGCGGGTGAGCTGGAAGTCGAACGGCGCCGGAGCGCCCGCCGTCGCCGAAACCGGCTCGTCGGGATCGGCGGGAGCCGCCGGTGTCGTTGTCGGCGTCGCCGCCGGGGTGGTGGGCGTCGCCGTCGGGGCGGCGCTGTTGGCGGCGCCCGGCGCGGGCGGCTTGACGCCTGGACGGTTCTGGTTGGCCGGGTCGGTGTTGCGCAGCGAGCCTTTCAGATCGGCCTCGCGGCGGCGACCGGCGGCGGTGTCGAGATCCTCCACCTTGGCGACGTGCACCTCGATGTCCGGGGTGATGCCAAGCTGTTGGATCGAGCGGCCCGACGGCGTGTAATACCGCGCCGTGGTCAAGCGCATGGCGCCATGGCCGGGCAGTGGGATGATGGTTTGCACCGACCCCTTGCCGAAGGATTGGGTGCCCATGATGATGGCGCGCTTGTGGTCCTGCAACGCGCCCGCGACGATTTCCGAGGCCGACGCCGACCCGCCATTGATGAGCACGACCAGCGGCAGCCCCTTGATGAGGTCGCCGGGCTTGGCGTTGAAGCGGGCGCCTTCTTCGGATTTGCGGCCACGGGTGGAGACGATTTCGCCCTTGTCCAGGAAGGTGTCGGACACCGACACCGCCTGATCGAGCAGACCGCCGGGGTTGTTGCGCAGATCCAGGACGAAGCCCTTCAGCTTGTCGCCCAACTGCTGCTGAATTCCGGCGATGGCCTTTTCCAGCCCGACCTGGGTCTGTTCGTTGAAGCTGGTGATGCGCAGATAGCCGATCTCGCCCTCCACGCGGGAGCGAACCGACTGCACCTTGACCACGGCGCGGGTCAACGAGACGTCGAACGGCTCGCCAGCGTTGCCGCGACGGACGGTGATCTTCAGGTCGCTGCCCACCGGGCCGCGCATCTTTTCGACCGCCTCATTGAGGGTCAGGCCCATCACCGCTTCGCCGTTGAGCTGGACGATCAGGTCGCCCGGCTGCAAGCCCGCGCGGAAGGCCGGGGTGTCGTCGATGGGGGAGACGACCTTGACCAGGCCGTTTTCCATCGTCACCTCGATCCCCAACCCGCCGAACTCGCCCCGGGTCTGCACCTGCATGTCCTGGAAGCTTTTCTTGTTCAGATAGCTGGAGTGCGGGTCGAGCGAGGTCAGCATCCCGTTGATCGCCGCCTCGACCAGTTGCTCGTCCGTGACCTTCTCGACATATTCGGCGCGCACGCGCTCGAACACGTCGCCGAACAGGTTCAATTGCCGGTAGGTTTCCGACGAATTGCTGGACTGGGCGGTAACGGTGGCGACTCCAGCCCCCAGAAACACCAGGGCAGCCGCCGCGACGGCTCGCTTCATCATCCTCATCTACCCTTGTCCTTTTCCCTCTGGGGCGCCGAACCCGCGCTGCGGATTGATCGGCTGACCATTGCGTCGCAGCTCGAAATAGAGGTCCGGCGTCCCGTCCGTCGGCATGGCGGCGATGGGTTCCCCCGCCGCCACCTTTTTGCCGACCGCCGTGTCGATCCGGCCCAAACCCGCAATCAGACTATGATATCCGTTGCTGTGTTCAACGATCAAGATAAGGCCATAGCCTTTGAACGGCCCGGCGAACATGATCGACCCGCCTTGCGGGGCGACCACGGCGGCGCCGGCGCGTGTTTGGATGGTGACGCCCCGGCTCGTCGCGCCGAATCGGTCGGTCTCGCCAAAGCGCGTGGTCAACCGCCCGCCGACCGGCGTCGGCATCCCGCCGACCGACGGCGGGCCGTTCGGGGCCTTGCGGGCCAGCGCCAGTTCGGCGGCGGCGCGGGCGGCTTCCTTGGCCGCTTCGTCCTTCGCGCGCCGCTCTTCGGCGGCTTTCAGGGCGGCGGCCTTGTCTTCGGCGGCGCGCAGTTCGGCCAGCTTGCGTTCGGCGTCCTTGCGTTCGGCTTCCTTTTGCGCGGCGAGGCGGCGTTCGGCCTCTTTCTGTTCGGCCAGCCGTTTTTCCGCCGCCTTGCGTTCGGCCTCTTTCCGTTCGGCCTCGCGCTTGGCGGCGGCCTCGGCGGCGGCGCGGCGTTCGGCCTCGATGCGGTCCATCAGTTGCCGCAGGTCGCTGGCTTGGCCGGAAAGCTGGCCCATACGCTGGGAAAGCTGGAGCCGTTCGGCGTCGGTTTGGCGCGACAGCTCTTCGCGGCGGCTGACGAGGCGGCTCATTTCAGCCTGTTTTTCGCTCAGCGCCTTGCGGGTGGCGAGCGCCTTGGCCCGTTGAGCGACCAGGGAATCGCGGGTTTCGGCCAGCGCGGTCAGGGCGGCGGTCAGGGCGTCGGCCCGCGCGCGCAGCACCGGCACGGTGTCGCGCAGCAGCAAGGCGGAGCGCAGCGTGTCCACCGGCCCGTCCGGGCGGGCCAGCGCCGCTTCCGGCGGCACGCGGGCCAGCCGTTGCAGCGCGCCAAGCAACCCGGCGATCTGCCCGCGCTCGCCGTCCAGCGTGGCGGCGCGGCTGCGCTCCTCGCTTTCCAGGGCGACGAGGGCGCCTTCCAGCTCGTCGAGGGCGCGTTCCTGGACGCGGGTCTGGTCGGCCAAGCCGATCAACTGGCCGCGCAGGTCGTTCAACTCCTTGTCGAGCGTCTGCGACTGGCGTTCGAGCTGCTTTTGCCGGTTCTTTTCGGTTTGGAGTTCCTGCTCCACCCGCTTCAACGCCTGCCCGGCGGCGTCGGTCTGCGCCAGGGCGGGGTTGGAGAGGCTCAGCAGCACCGCCGCCACAAAAGCCGCCGCGCTGTTCCCTCTCCCCCCCGGGGAGAGGGTTAGGGTGAGGGGGACGCATGGCGGGGCTGGTTCGGCAGGCGGCGCCCCCTCACCCCGACCCTCTCCCCGGGGGGGAGAGGGGGAGGTGGCGGAGGGGGAGGGGCCGACGGCCATTGGTTATTCCGCAGCCGCGCGGGCGGCGTCGCGGATCAGCAGGTTGCGGCCCGTCATCTCGTCGGGCTTGGGCAGGCCGATCAGGTCGAGCAGGGTCGGCGCGATGTCGGCCAGACGCCCGCCGTCGATCTTCGCCCCCGCCGGGCCGTTGACCAGAACCAACGGCACCTTGTCCAGCGTGTGGGCTGTGTGCGGGCCGCCATTGTCGGGGTCCTTCATCAGCTCGCAATTGCCGTGGTCGGCGGTGATGAGCATGGTCCCGCCCTGGCGGCGCACGGCCTCCTCCAACCGCCCGATGCTGACGTCCACCGCGTGGACCGCCTTGATCGCGGCGTCGAGCATGCCGGAATGGCCGACCATGTCGGGATTCGCGTAATTGACGACGATCAGGTCGTAAGCGCCCGAATCGACCGCCGCCACCAGCTTGTCCGTCACCTCCGCCGCCGACATTTCCGGCTGAAGATCATAGGTGGCGACCTTGGGCGACTGGACCAGAACGCGGTCCTCGCCGGGGTAGACGCGCTCCTCGCCGCCGTTGAAGAAGAAGGTGACGTGCGGGTATTTTTCGGTCTCGGCGATGCGCAGTTGCGTCAACCCGGCGTCGCTGACCACCTCGCCCAACACTTTGGTCAGGGATTTCGGCGGGAACAGCGTGGTCATCAAGGCGCCGAGCGCGCTGGAATATTCGACCATGCCGACGGTCGCCGCCAGGGTGGGCTGGTTGCCCCGGTCGAAGCCGTCAAAGCCCGGTTGGACATAGGCGCTGAGGATTTCCCGCGCGCGGTCGGCGCGGAAATTCGCCATCAGGATGGCGTCGCCGTCCTTCATCCCGCTGTAGTCGCCGATGATGGTCGGCAGGATGAACTCGTCGTGCTTGCCTGTGGCGTAGCTCTGCTCGATGGCCTGGATCGGGTCGGCGGCGCGTTCGCCTTCGCCATGGGTCATGGCGGCGTAGGCCTTGGCGACGCGGTCCCACCGCTTGTCGCGGTCCATCGCGTAATAGCGCCCGATCACCGTGGCGATCTCCACGCCCGGCAGCTCGAACACGTCGGCCATGAATTCGGCGACCTGGTCCTTCGCGCTTTGCGGCGGCACGTCGCGCCCGTCGGTGAAGGCGTGGATGGCGACCGGCACGCCCTCGCGCGCCAAAATCGCGGCGAGCGCGGCCATATGCTCCTGATGCGAATGCACGCCGCCCGGCGACAGCAGCCCCATCAGATGGCAGGTCCCGCCGGTCTTGGTCAGCGTCTTGACCAGATCATAGAGCGCCTGATTGCGTTCCAGATCGCCGTTCAGAATAGCGTGGTCGATCATGACCAGATCCTGCATGACGATGCGGCCCGCGCCCAAATTCATGTGGCCGACCTCCGAATTGCCCATCTGGCCTTTGGGCAGCCCGACCTCCTCCTCGCTGGCGTCGAGCAGGGCGGTGGGTTCGTTCGCCCACAGCCGATCCCAATTCGGCGTGTCGCCCAGCGCGATGGCGTTGTCGGCCTGTTCCTCGCGATAGCCCCAACCGTCCAGGATGCAGAGAACGACGGGCTTCGGGGAGTGGGCGGGACGCTGCGGATCGGTCATCGCGGGTGCCTCTTGCGGACGGTGTTCGGGATGGGGTTGGGGTGGTCAGACTCGGTGATAGGGGTGCCCGGCCAGAATTTGCTGGGCGCGGTAAATCTGTTCGGCCAGCATGCCGCGCACCAGCATGTGCGGCCAGGTCATCGGGCCAAAGGCCATCAGGAAATCGGCCCGCGCCCGCACGGCGTCGCCGTGTCCGTCGGCGCCGCCGATCAGAAACGCCAGATCGCCGGTTCCCCGGTCGCGCCAGTCGCCAAGCTTGGCGGCGAAGGCTTCGCTGGGCAGGGCCTTGCCGCGCTCGTCCAGCGCGACGACCACCGCCCCGGCGGGAATCGCGGCGAGCAGCAGTTCCGCCTCTTGCCGCTTCAATTCATCGGAGGACAGGCGTTTTTTCACCTCGACCTCACGCAGGGTGAACGGCCAACTCAGCCGTCCGACATACTCGTCGAACAGGTCGCGGGTTGGTCCCCCCCGCGACCGCCCAACGGCGGCGAGCCACACACGCATGACGCAGCTCCCCGCCTTTCGTTCGTCAAGCGCTCAGAAGCGCCGGGTCGGACGGCGTCGGCATCTCAGCCCCCCACATCTTTTCGATGTTGTAGAAGCTGCGGACCTCTGGCTTGAACAGATGGACGATGATGTCGCCAGCATCGACCAGCACCCAATCGCACTGTTCCATGCCTTCGGTTTCGATGCGGCGGAAGCCGGCCTGTTTCAGCTTTTCGGTCAGCTTCACGGCCATGGCGCCGACGTGCCGCGTGTTGCGGCCCGACGCGACGATCATGTAATCGGCGAAGGTGGCTTTCCCGGCCAGATCAATGACGGTGACGCCGTCGGCTTGATCCTCGTCCAGGGCATGTTCGATGAGCGCCTTCAACTCCTGGGGATCCGGGAGTTGGGCAACGGCGACCGGCTGCGGGGCGGGCGCGGCCGTTTCGGTGTGCGTGGTGATGGCTCTAACCTCTTGCAACGTGTCACGACGGATGCGCGATCCGGGTGGCGCGTGCTTGCCGGATCGCCGTCGCCGAGGTCGTGTCCAAGGGGTTGCGCAAGAACGCCCAGGCCGGCCGCTTGTGGCGCGCCAGCCCTTTCACCCCAGAGACGGACACCCGTCGACGCATGTAACGCTGGGCGGCTTGGCCGCTCAGCGCATTCAAACAATAGGTCGGACGGGCGAAAACCGCAACCGGGACCGACTCGAAGATTCGCGTCCAGGCCCGCCAACGGGGGATTTGCCGCAAATTGTCCGCCCCCATCAGCCAAACGAAGCGGGTTTTTGGGAAACGCCGGGTCAGCGCCGTCAGCGTGTCGGCGGTGAATTGGGTGCCGAGCGCGGTTTCAAGCGCCGTCACCTCGACGCGCGGATGGGCGGCGACGCGGCGGGCCTCGGCCAACCGCTCGGCCAACGGGGCCATGCCCGCGCGGTCCTTCAGCGGGTTTTGCGGGCTGACCAGCCACCACACCCGATCCAGCCCAAGCGCCTTGAGCGCGTACAGGCTGATGCGCCGGTGCCCGTCATGCGCCGGGTTGAAGGAGCCGCCAAGCAGCCCGACGGTGAGACGGGCGTAGCGCGGGCCGGAGAACAGGCCCAGCGCGCCCCTGGCGGTCGTCGCTCCGCATCCTTCTCCCCCCCGGGGGGAGAGGGCTTTGTCGGGGGTCATCTTACGGTCGGGTCTGGCCATCGCCGCGCACGACGTATTTGTAGCTGGTCAACTGCTCCGCCCCAACCGGGCCGCGCGCGTGGAATTTGTCGGTGGAGATGCCGATTTCCGCCCCCATGCCGAACTGCCCGCCGTCGGCGAATTGGGTGGAGGCGTTCCACAACACGATGGCGCTGTCCACCCGCAGCAGGAAACGTTCCGCCGTCGCCGAATCCTCGGTGACGATGGAGTCGGTGTGGTGGGAGCCATGGCGATTCACATGGTCGATGGCCCCGTCAACCCCATCGACCACGCCGCAGGCGATGATGGCGTCGAGATATTCGGTGTCCCAATCCGCCGCGTCCGCCGCCGTCACGCGCGGGTCAACCGCCTGGGTCGCCGCGTCGCCGCGCACGGCGCATCCGGCGTCGAGCAGATCCTTGACCAGCGGCGGCAACGCCGCGTCGGCGATGGCCCGGTCCACCAGCAGGGTTTCCGCCGCGCCGCAGATGGAGGTGCGGCGCATCTTGGCGTTCAGCACCACCTTGCGCGCCTTGTCCAGATCGGCCCCGGCGTCGACATAGACGTGGCAGTTGCCGTCCAGATGCTTGATGACCGGCACCCGGCTTTCGTCGGCGATGCGCTGAATCAGCGATTTGCCGCCGCGCGGGATGATGACGTCGATGAACTCGCGCATCCCCAGCATAAGGCCGACCGCCGCGCGGTCGGTGGTGGGGACCAGTTGGATCGCCTCTTCGGGCAGGCCCGCCGCGCGCAGCCCCTCGGCCAGACAGGCGGCGATGGCGCGCGAGGATCGGACGCTTTCCGAACCGCCGCGCAGAATCGCGGCGTTGCCCGATTTCAGGCACAGCCCGCCCGCGTCGGCGGTCACGTTGGGGCGGCTTTCATAGATGATGCCGACGACGCCCAGCGGCACGCGCACGCGCTGAATGTTCAACCCGTTGGGCCGGGTCCAGTCGGCCAAAACGCCGCCGATGGGATCGGGGAAATCGGCGATGTCCTCCAAACCCTTGGCCATCGCCTCGATGCGGTCGTCGTCCAGCGTCAGCCGTTCGCGCAGGGGGCCGGACAGATCGCCCGCGTTGGCGAGGTCGGCGTCGTTGGCGGCCTGGATCGCCGCCTTGTTGGCGCGGATCGCCGCCGCCGCCGCCCGCAAGGCCCGATCCTTGTCCGGCCCTGGCGCGGTCGCCAGCGCAGCCGAGGCGGCGCGGGCGGCGCGGCCAAGGGCAAGCATCTGATCGCGCAGGGCGTCGGCGGTGTCGAGCAGGGCGGACATGGCTCTCTCTTTTCAGAAAAGGGACGAAGACCTTAGCCAATTGCGCGCGATGGTGAAAGCCGTTCGGACGGCGAGCACGGCGGCCTTGCTGAAAACGCAGTGTTCCCAATCGTTGAGGGCAGGGCATAGTCCCCGCGCTTTGACCGCCACGGGGTAGGGTTGCCGATGCTCACGCTGCTGCTGATCGTGTCCGCCTTTTTCGCCGGGGCGTTGAACGCCGTGGCCGGTGGCGGCAGCTTTCTGACCTTTCCGGCGTTGATCTTGGCGGGGGTGCCGCCGCTCAACGCCAACGCCACCAGCACCGTGGCGGTCGCGCCCGGCGCGCTGGCCAGCGCCTACGGCTATCGCCGGGAACTGGGCAAGATCAAGGAAGTCCATCTGCCGTCCTTCCTGGGCGTCAGCCTGGTTGGCGGGTTGCTTGGCGCGCTGGCGCTGCTGTGGACGCCGGAACGGACCTTTGAGGCGATCGTTCCCTGGCTTTTGCTGTTCGCCACCGTGCTGTTCGCCTTCGGCCCGAAGGTGTCGGCCTGGATCCGCCGGACGGTGACGGTCGGCTACACCTCGGTTCTGGTGACGCAATTCTTCATCGCGGTCTATGGCGGCTATTTTGGCGGCGGCATCGGCATTTTGATTTTGGCGACGCTCGGCGTCTTCGGCCTGACCGATCTGCACGCGATGAACGGGCTGAAAACCCTGGTGTCGGGCTGCCTGAACGCGGTGGCGGTCGTCGCCTTCATCTTCGGCGGCGCCGTCTATTGGACGGAGGCGCTCATCATGCTGGTGGCGGCGGTGGCGGGCGGCTACGCCGGGGCCGCCATCGCCCGCCGCATCCCGCCGCCGATCCTGCGCAAATTCGTCATCGCCGTCGGCGTGACGATGACGGCCTATTTCTTTCTGGTGAAGGGCTGAGCCGTCAGGCGGAGATCCCGCACAGCGCGTCCCAATCCAGCGCGCCGGGGTCTTCGACCAGATGGTCCACCGCGTCAAAGGCGATGCCGGGATCCTGCGGCCACGCGATGGTCAGCATCCCGGCGGCGGCGGCGCTGCGCGCGCCGGTGGGGCTGTCTTCGATCACCGCGCAGGCTTCGGGCGGCAGGCCCAGCTTGGCGGCGGCGGTCAGATAGGGTTCCGGGTGCGGTTTGCCGTTGGCGACGTCGTTCCGGCTGATGCTGAAACGGAAATGCGGCAGCCCCATCGCCACCATGTGGGCGTCCACCACCTCGCGCCCGCTGTTCGACACGCAGGCCTGATGCAAGCCGCGCGCGGCGAAGGATTCGACCAGCGCGAAGGCCCCCGGACGCGGCTGAACGTTGGCGACGCGGGTCAAATAGAGCGCGTTGATCTCGTCGATGCACTGATCCACCGTGACCGGCATCGGGCGGGCGGCGTTGAGCTGGGTGCAGAGATCGCGAAACGACACGCCGACCAGCGACGCGCACAGCTCCTCGCTCAGCTCATGGCCATAGCCCCGGCAGACATCGACGATGGCGCGCTTGTGCCACGGCTCGCTGTCCATCAGCGTGCCGTCGATGTCCCACAGAACGGCCCGCACGGGCGCGTGAAACCGTCTCACCGCACCACCAGATCGTCGCGGTGGATGATCTCGTCGCGGTCGCGGTAGCCCAGCAGCGTTTCGATCTCGTGGCTTTTGCGTCCGGCGATGCGGCGGGCGTTTTCGGCGGAGTAGGAGGCCAGACCGCGCGCCACCTCGCGCCCGTCCTGGGCGCGGACCACCACCACGTCGCCGCGCTCGAACTCGCCAAACACGGCGGTGACGCCAGCGGGCAGCAGACTGGCGCCGTTGGCCAAGGCGCGCAACGCGCCGTCGTCCACCGTCAGCACGCCCGCCGTGTTCATGTGCCCGGCGATCCAGGCCTTCCGCGCGCTCGACGGTTCGGCCTGCGGCAGGAACCAGGTGCACAGCGCGCCGCCATCTTCGGGACGCTTTTCCAACGCGGCCAGCGGGTTCATCCGCTTGCCCTTGGCGATGACCATCCGGCATCCGGCGGACAGAGCCACCCGCGCCGCCGCGATCTTCGTCACCATGCCGCCGCTGCTGTAGCCGGGCGGCGGCTCGCCCGCCATGCCTTCGATGGCGGGGGTCAACTCGCGCACCGTCGGGATGTGGGCGGCGTCAGGATCCTTGCGCGGGTCGGCGGTGTAAAGACCGTCGATGTCCGACAGCAGGATCAGCGTGTCGGCGCTTATCATCTGCGCCACGCGGGCGGCGAGGCGGTCGTTGTCGCCAAAGCGGATTTCAGCGGTGGCGACGGTGTCGTTTTCGTTGATGACCGGGACCGCGCCCAGCTTCAGCAGCGTGTCGATGGTGCTGCGCGCGTTCAGGTGCCGCCGCCGCTCCTCGGTGTCTTCCAGCGTCACCAGCACTTGCGCGACGGTGACGTCGTGGCGGGCCAGCGTTTCCTGATAGGCGTGGGCCAGCCGGATTTGCCCGGTGGCCGCCGCCGCCTGTTTCTCCTCCAGCTTCAAGGTCCGGCCAACCAGCCCGAGATGCTCGCGCCCGCAGGCCACGGCGCCGGAGGTGACGATCACCACCTCCTGGCCCCGCTTGCGGCAGGCGGCGACGTCGTCGGCCAGGGCGTCCAGCCAGTCGCGGCGAATCTGGCGGGTGTCGCCATCGACCAGCAGGGCCGAGCCGATCTTGACGACCAGACGGCGGGACTCAAGAAGGGTGGGGGAGTCAGACGACATCGGGCTTGGTTCCGTGCTGGTCTTCGTCTTCGGCGTCTTCGCCATCGCTGTCCTCGTCGGACTCTTCCCCGTCGAGATCGCCGTCTTCAAGGTCGCCCTCTTCCGGATCGGCGGCGTCGTCGATCAGGTCGTCGTCGAGATCCTCGTCCTCCAGCAGCTCCTCGTCGCCGCCGACCCATTCACCGGCCTCGTCGTCCCACTGCATGCCTTCGTCCGGCAGCTTTTGGCCGACTGGCGGGCGCGGCATCGACCGGGTGGCGGGGGCGTGGATGACCTCCGGCTCTTCCTCTTTCGATTCCTTGATGACGGTCAGCAGGCGGTACAGCACCTTTTGCACGCCCTGGCCGGTGGCGCCGGACAGGACCATCACCTCGGCCCCCGAGGCGGCTTCCAGCGCCGCCTTTTTCTCGTCGATCTCCTCATCGAGCAGGGCGTCGGCCTTGTTCAGCCCGATGACCTCCAGCTTGTCGGCCAGATTGCCGCCATAGGCTTCCAGCTCGTTGCGAATCGTCCGATAGGAGGCGACGACGTCGTCCGCCGTGCCGTCGATCAGATGCAGCAGAATGCGCGAACGCTCGACATGGCCCAGGAAACGGTCGCCCAGGCCATGGCCCTCATGCGCGCCTTCGATCAAGCCGGGGATGTCGGCGATGACGAATTCCTCGTCGCCCGCCCGCACGACGCCCAGATTGGGGGCCAGGGTGGTGAAGGGGTAATCGGCGATCTTCGGCTTGGCCGCCGTGGTCGCGGCGAGGAAGGTGGATTTCCCGGCGTTGGGCAAGCCCAACAGACCGGCGTCGGCGATCAGCTTCAGGCGCAGCCACACCCATTGCTCCTGTCCCGGCCATCCGGGGTGGAACTTGCGCGGCGCGCGATTCGTCGGGGTCTTGAAATGGGCGTTGCCGTGGCCGCCGTCGCCGCCGCGCAGGAACACGCGGCGCTGCCCGGCTTCGGTCAGGTCGCACAGCACGGTTTCCTGGTTTTCATCCAGGATTTGGGTGCCGACCGGCACGCGCAGCACGACATCCTCGCCACGGGCGCCGTTGCGGTTGCCGCCCATGCCGTGATGGCCGCGTTGGGCCTTGAAATGCTGTTTGTAACGGTAGTCGATCAGCGTGTTCAGGCCGTCGGCGGCCTCGATCACGATGTCGCCGCCGCGCCCGCCGTCGCCGCCGTCGGGGCCGCCGAACTCGATGTATTTCTCGCGGCGGAAGGCCACGGCGCCGGGGCCGCCGTCACCGCTTTTCAAGTAAACCTTGGCCTGATCGAGAAACTTCATCGTGCACCTTTGCCCATCGGGACGCCCGGTTGGCGAAAACGAAAGAAACGGAAAACCAAAAACAAAAATCGGGAGTCCGGTCGCCCGGTCTCCCGATTTTATCCCACAACCGTACGGGCCTGCTACACGGGCCGCGCGACGACCCCGTTACAGAGGCTCTGGTTACTCAGCCGCGACGGCCGGAACCGAGTCGTTCGCCGCCTGAACGACGTTCACATAGGTGCGACCGTTCGAGCTGTGCTTGAAGAACACCTGACCATCGGCCATCGCGAAGATGGTGTGATCGCGGCCCAGGCCGACATTCACGCCCGGATGGAACTTCGTGCCGCGCTGGCGGACGATGATGTTGCCGGAGATGACGTTCTCGCCGCCAAAACGCTTCACGCCGAGACGGCGACCAGCGGAATCGCGACCGTTGCGGGACGAGCCGCCTGCCTTTTTATGCGCCATGGTGTGTTGACTCCTGTCCTAAAAACGACGCTGGACCAATCAGGCCGCGCCGTTGATCCCGGTGATGCGCAGGACGGTCAGGTCCTGGCGGTGGCCGTTCTTACGGCGATAATTTTGGCGGCGCTTCTTCTTGAAGACGATGATCTTCGGACCACGGTCCTGAGCGACCACCTCGGCCACCACAGCGGCGCCAGCCACCGTCGGGGTGCCAATCGTCGTGTTGCCGGCGTCGCCGACCATCAGCACGTCATCGAGCGTGATGGAAGCGCCAGCTTCGGCTTCAATCTTTTCAACGCGGATCACGTCGCCATTGGCGACCTTGTACTGCTTGCCGCCGGTGCGGATCACTGCAAACATCGTCGTCACTGCCTATATCAAAACAAACGGCGGGCTGCTCGCCCACCGTTCGATGCGCAAGCCCGTTCATGGGAGCGGGGATCTATACGCAGCCCGCTGTGAGAGTCAACAGGTTGCTGTTGAGGATGATGGCATTTTTCCGCAAAAAAGGGCTTGCGCGTTTCCTGCGGTTTGATTAGGTTCCCGCCACCCCGGAAACGGGGGCGCGGAGGGGTGGCAGAGTGGTCGATTGCACCGCACTCGAAATGCGGCATACCTGTGAGGGTATCGGGAGTTCGAATCTCCCCCCCTCCGCCATATCGCACAGATGACACGCCAGACCACGGCGATGTGCAAGGATAATTTAGAAGCTTATCGGCAAGGCCGCTCGTTCGAGTGGCCTTTTTGCTGTGCGTCCTGTGTCGGCCCTCTTTGCCGCCCGCCCATTGCGGCGACGGCGCGACCAATGGGTCACGTGGCGCCGGGCGGTATCGATATCACGCTGATTCCCTGCGCGCGCCCTTCCATCAGATGCCGGTATCCGTCAGCGGTCTCGGCCAGGGAAAAGCGGCGGTCGATCACGGGCAGCACCTGCCCTTGCTCCAGAAGGGAGCCAAGCGCCAGCAGATCGGGGCGGGTCGGTTTCATCAGGAACGGAGCCATCCGACGGCGGGCCATCGCCCCAACGGCCACCACCTTGACCATCCACGCCAGCGGACCCACCCAATCATCGGAGTCGCCTCCGGCGCTGGACACGAACACGCCATTGGTCGTCATCAGAGGAATCCAGTCCGACGGTGGGCGGTTGCCGACCAGATCCAGGATCACATCATGGCGCAGGCCGCAGCGGGTCACGTCCTCCCGCTGGTAATCCACCACCCGGTCGGCTCCCAACGCGGCGATGGTGGCGACGCTTCGCCCGCTGCACACCGCTGTGACCTCCGCCCCCAGCGCTTTGGCGATCTGCACCGCAAGGCTGCCCACCCCGCCCGCCGCCCCGTTGATGAGCGCGCGTTGTCCGGATTGCAGTTGACCGGCGTTGCGCAACGCCTGGAGCGCGGTCAGGCCAGACACCGGCAGGGCGGCGGCCTGCTCCACTGTGCGGTTGGCGGGAATCGGCACGAGGTGATCGGCCGGAGCAACGGCGAATTCGGCGAAGGCCCCGCCGGGAACCAAGCCGAACACCTCCTGCCCAACCTGCAAGTTGGTGACGTTCCGACCGACGGCGCAGACCCAACCGGCCAGATTCTGTCCAGGCACTCGGTGATTGGGGCGCCGGACGCCGAATCCGGCAATCCGAATCAGGTAGGGGCGACCGGTCAGCGCATGAACATCGCCCTTGCACAAGCCCGCCGTTCCCACCCGGACCAGCACCGCGTCGTCACCGACGTCAGGCGTCGCCAGCGTTTCCAGCCGTAGGACGTCGGGCGGGCCGTATTGGTCCGTAACCACCGCCGTCATGCTCGGACGGCGACGGTTAAGCAGGTCCGATCCCATATCGCTTCCGTTCTTTGCTGGGCTGTTCAGCGCGCTCATGATCGGCTACCACCTGTGTCGCGAGGGTCTTGTGCTTACGGCGTAAGCTTTGGACCAGATGGAACTTACACAGTAAGTTTGTCAAGCCGGGACGACTCTAGCGATGCCCAAAACCACCCTCACGCGGCGCGCGACACGCCAATCGACGCGCCAGCCGCTGACGCCGGATCGGGTGCTGGACGCCGCCTTGGCTCTGGCAGACGCGGAGGGGGCGGACGCGCTGTCCATGCGGCGGGTGGCCAGCGCCTTGGGCGTGGAGGCGATGTCGCTGTACAACCACGTCGCCAACAAGGACGCGCTGCTGTCCGGTCTGGTGGACCGGGTCGTCGGTGAGATCGCCTTGCCCGCCATCCATGGGGATTGGCGGGCGGAGATGCGGCGGCGGGCGGTGTCGGCCCACGTGACGCTGACGCGCCATCCCTGGGCGGCGTTGCTGATCATCTCGCGGATCAACGTCGGACCGATGATGCTGCGCTACATCAACGCGACGGTCGGTTGCCTGCGCGAGGCGGGATTCAGTTACGCCGAGGCTGACCACGCGTGGAACGCCATCGACAGCCATGTCTATGGCTTTACGGTCCAGGCGCTGAAGTTTCCGCTCAAGCCGGAAGAGTATGTCCCGGCGGCGCGCGGCTATCTGCCGATGATTCCGCCCGATCTGCCCTATTTCCGGGGGCTGACGACCGAGGTGGCGGAAGGCCGCCACGACGGTCTGCACGCCTTCACCTTCGGGCTGGACCTGCTTCTGGATGGTTTGGAGAGGATGCGCCTCGCCAGCGCCGCCGCGTCGTCTCCGATTCGGTGAACCGGCGCTTGAGGGAAGAGCGGCCCGGTCGACAGGCCGCCTGGAGGATGGCGTCGGTCAGCGCCAGCGGCGACGCCCGCCGCCGCGCCGGTCGTCCTCGTCGAACAGTTCGGCCAGCTTGTTCATCATGGTGCCGCCCAACTGTTCGGCGTCCACGATGGTGACGGCGCGGCGGTAATAGCGGGTCACGTCATGGCCGATGCCGATCGCGACCAGCTCCACCGGGGAACGGGTTTCGATCTGCTCGATCACTTGGCGCAGGTGACGCTCCAGATAATTGCCCGCGTTGACCGACAGGGTCGAATCATCGACCGGCGCGCCGTCGGAAATCACCATCAGGATGCGGCGCTGTTCCGGGCGGCCCATCAGACGGTTGTAGGCCCATTGCAGGGCTTCGCCGTCGATGTTCTCCTTCAGGATGCCTTCGCGCAGCATCAGGCCGAGATTCTTGCGGGCGCGCCGCCACGGCATGTCGGCGGCTTTGTAGACGATGTGGCGCAGATCGTTCAAACGCCCCGGCGTGGCCGGTTTGCCCGCCGCCACCCAGGCCTCGCGCGATTGGCCGCCCTTCCAGGCGCGGGTGGTGAAGCCCAGAACCTCCACCTTCACCGCGCAGCGCTCCAGCGTGCGGGCGAGGATGTCGGCGCTCATCGCGGCGATGGAGATCGGGCGCCCGCGCATCGAACCGGAATTGTCGATCAACAGCGACACCACGGTGTCGCGGAAATCGGTTTCCTTTTCCTTTTTGAAGGACAGCGGCAGGACCGGGTTGGCGACGACGCGGGCCAGACGGGCGGCGTCGAGGATGCCCTCCTCCAGATCGAAGCTCCAGGACCGCTGTTGCTTGGCCATCAGGCGGCGTTGCAGGCGGTTGGCCAGCTTGGAAATCACGCCCTGGAGATGCTGCAACTGCTGGTCCAGCAGGGCGCGCAGCCGCTCCAGCTCCGCCGGGTCGCACAGGTCGGCGGCCTCGACGATTTCGTCGAATTGGGCGGTGTAGGCCTTGTAGGCGTTGGGATCGGGTTCGTTGCGGCGGCTTTGGTCGTTGCGCCAGGGTTGGCCGGGACCGGCGGGCTGTTCGGCCCCCTCGCCCTCGCCCATCTCCATGTCGCCCTCTTCGCCAGCCCCCTCTTCGGCGCTGTCGCCCATTTCGGAGGAGTCCTGCATCTCCGACGAGGCCATGGAATCCGAGTCGCTGTCGGAATCGTCCTGGCTGCGGGTCTGGCCATGCTCGGGCGATTCGGAATCTTCGGAGGAGGATTTGGACTCGTCCTCCTCCTGCTCCTCTTCGGCCTCCTGGCCGACCTCCATGTCCAGATCGGTCAGCAGGCGGCGGACGGCGCGGGCGTAGGAATCCTGATCGGCGGCGTGCTCGGCCAGACCATGCAGATCCTTGCCGAGTTTTTCCTCGATCCACGGGCGCCACAGATCGACGGCGTGCGATGCTGCGGGCGGCGGCGGCGCGCCGGTCATCGCCTCGCGCGCGATCATGCGCAGGGCCTCGGCCAAGGGAACCTGCCCGCGATCCTCGAAACGGTCGAAGCCCTGGCGGGCGTATTTGTCGTCCAGCGCCGCTTCCAGATTGCGGGCGACGCCCGCCATATGTTGGGCGCCCAGCGCCTCGCAGCGGGCCTGTTCCAGCGCGTCGAAGGCCTGGCGGGCGGAATCGCCCAGCGGCAGCCGGTGGGCGTGGATGATGGGGTCGTGATGGCGCAGCCGCAGCGACACGGCGTCGGCGGCCCCGCGCAGCTTGGCTATGTCCGCCGGATTGAGATCGCGCGCCGGAAGCGGCACCCGCACCCGCTGCCCCGCCATGCCGGGCGGGTCGGAGGAAAAGGCGACCTGCACCTCCATCCGATGCGACAGGGCGCGCACCGTGGCGGCGGTGGACCGCTTGAAGGCCTCGACGGGGTTGTCGTTCTGGGTCATGGGATGTCAGGCCAGATGTTGGAATTCGGGCAGGCGCGCGGCCTTGCGGTCAAAGGTCAGCGTGGTGGCGCAGCCTTGGCCCTGATTGCCGATGGCGATCAAAGCGTCGGAGAAGTCGGCGGGGCCGGAGCGGTAACGGTCCAGCGCCTCCCGCGCGTCATCCCGGTCTTCGACCTGCAAATCGTCGTTGCTCAGGATGGCGTCGAGAAAGCGGCTGACCTCCAACCGGGAGCGGTCGAACACGCTTTCCATCACCCAGACGAATTCGACGAGAACCACCCGGTTGATGAAACAGCGCTCGCCGGAAGCGACGGCGTCGCGGACGGCGGCCCGCACGCGCGCCGCCTGTTCGGCGTCGTCTTCGATGATGAGCCGGACCAGCGCGTTTGTGTCCAGACCGATCATTCCCTCAGGAACCTCTCGGCGGCGCGGCGGCGGACGGCGTCGGTCATCTCGTCGTTTGAAACCGCGCGGGAGAAACGCCCGCCGATGCCGATCAGCGCGTCGATGGACGACCCGCCCGCGTCGGCGGCGCTGGACGCGCGCCCCCCCGCCCCCGACAGCCGCAAGGACCGATGGACCGGATCGACGTCGAGGCGCACGCGATCACCCGGCTTGAGGCCGAGTTGATCGCGCACGGCTTGGGAAAGCCGCAATTCGCCGTCGGGTCCGATCACGCCGTGGTCCATCGTCTCCTCCGCGACCGATCACACGAGGTTCGCCTGAACCCCGGTTTCCGGCAGTTCGACGCCGAAGCAGCGCTGGTAATATTCAGCGACCGTCGGACGCTCCACCTCGTCGCACTTGTTCAGGAAGGTGATGCGGAAGGCGAAGGCGACATCGTTGAAGATGCGCGCGTTTTCCGCCCAGGTGATGACCGTGCGCGGACTCATCACGGTGGAGATGTCGCCGTTCATGAAGCCCGCCCGCGACAGATCGGCCAGACGCACCATTGAGGCGACCAGCTCGCGCCCCTTGGGATCGTCATAGGCCTTGACCTTGGCGGAGACGATCTTGATCTCGTCCTCGACCGGCAGATAATTCAGGGTCGCGACGATGTTCCAGCGGTCCATCTGACCCTGGTTGATCTGCTGCGTGCCGTGATACAGGCCGGTGGTGTCGCCCAGGCCAACCGTGTTGGCGGTGGAGAACAGGCGGAAGGCCGGGTGCGGGCGGATGACGCGGTTCTGGTCGAGCAGCGTCAGCTTGCCTTCGACCTCCAGCACGCGCTGGATGACGAACATCACGTCGGGGCGCCCCGCGTCATACTCGTCGAACACCAGGGCGCAGGCGTGCTGCAAGGCCCAGGGCAGGATGCCTTCGCGGTATTCCGTGACCTGGACGCCGTCGCGCAGGACGATGGCGTCCTTGCCCATCAGGTCGATGCGGCTGATGTGGCTGTCCAGATTGACGCGGATGCACGGCCAGTTGAGGCGGGCGGCGACCTGCTCGATGTGGGTCGATTTGCCGGTGCCGTGATAGCCCTGCACCATGACGCGGCGGTTGAACGCGAAACCGGCGAGGATCGCCAGCGTCGTGTCGCGGTCGAAGCGATAGGCTTCGTCCACGTCCGGGACATGTTCGGTGCGTTGGCTGAAGGCCGGCACCTGCATGGCGCTGTCGATGCCGAAGACGTCGCGCACCGAAACGGTGGTGTCGGGCTTGTGGTCGAACAGGGCCGAACTGGCCTGCGTGGCTCCTTGGGAAGGCATGGGTTGGCTTCTTACGTTCCAGCGAGTGTCGGTTGTCCGGCGGTCGCGGGGGATGCCCGGCCCGCCATCGTGGGGTCACGCAGCATAACAGGCTTTCAGCGTGTTGTAGGCGAGATTGATCTCTTTCAATTTTTCTTCCGCCGCCTTGTCTCCTCCGTTCGCGTCGGGATGATGCAGCTTGGCCAGTTCCCGATAGCGCGCCTTGATCTGGGTGAAATCGACCGGCGGCGCCAGATTGAGGACGGCCAGAGCCTCCTCCTCGGCGGTGCGGGCGGCCTGACGGCGCTGCGCCGCCTTGGCCTCCTCCTCGCTTTTGCCGGTTTCCTGGCCGAACTCAAAGCTGAAGCCGTGCAAAACGCGGTCGCGCAGGAATTTTTCCTGCGCCCCCCATTTGCCCAGCGGCCAGCTTGGCCGTTGCCAGGTGGCGTCGCGACGGACCTCGGCCTCGATCTGGTCGACCGACATGCCCGCGTAATAATCCCAGGAGCGGTTGTAGTCCCGCGCGTGCTCCAGGCAGAACCACCAATACTCATTCAGCGAGTTGCGGCTTTTCGGCGCGCGATGCTCGCCCGAGGCCACACAGTCCGGGTGGTCGCAGACGCGGGTTCCCACCCGCGAGGCGGTGTGGCTGTCGTAGCTGTTGCGGGCGCGGCTCTTGCTCATGGGGCAAGTATGAGAAGCGGCGGTCGGTCTGGCAAGCGCGCCAGCGCGTCCCTCCGTCATGCGCGCGGGCGGCGATCCTCCGCTTGACAGGATGGGGCCGTCCCACTCACCTGTTTTGAGAGGCCTTCGCCGGATTGACCGTCAACCCCTGGGGATTTCATGGAATACGCCGCCCGCATCCGTCAGAAGCTGACCGCTGGCCTGTCGCCCGTCCAATTGGACATTGTGGACGAGTCCGACCGCCACGCCGGACATGCCGGAGCCGACGCCAAGGGGGAGACGCATTTTCACGTCACCGTGGTGTCCGCCGCCTTCACCGGAAAATCACGGGTGGAGCGGCAGCGCATGGTTTACGCGCTGTTGGCCGATGAGTTGAGCGAGCGTGTCCACGCTCTGGGGCTGACCACGCGGACGGACGCTGAAACAACCGGCTGAGCCAAGTCCCCACCAAGACAATCGGGGGTCTGCGCACAGAAATGCACACATACGCGTGCAACCGACGGTCGATTTTCCGATAAATGCGAACAAAAATATCGGCGAGCGATGTTGCATTTCTCGTATCGTTTAGTAGAGTGCCGCCTATGCAACCATGTATCGCGCCGTGACGGACGTAAATTTCGCGTGTTCGTCGGCGGCTTCGTGGAAGGGGCTGCGGATGGCGAAGCGTGGGCCGAAGAAAAAGCGGGTGGATCCCCCCAAACAGGGGGTGGAGCCGCTGAGAAGCCAGAACATCATGATCGGCGGACACCGCACGAGCATGCGGTTGGAGCCGTCCATGTGGGACGCTCTGGAAGACATTGGGCGTCGGGAAGGGCTTTCGGTCAACAAGCTCTGCACCTCGATCAAGGAGCGAATCGAAGAGCAGGCGCGCCGTCGCGGCGTGCCGCCGGAGGAGGCGGACGTCACCTTGACCTCGGCGGTCCGGGTGTTCATCGCCGCCTATTACCGGCGGGCCTGCACCGAGGATGGGCATGTCCGCGCCGGTCACGGCGGCAGCGACCCGTTCCTGGGAACCCCGTTTGAGCTGACGGGGGACGAGGAGGAGGCTGAGTCGAGGGCGGCGTCCGACCGGGGGGCTGATTCGGGATTTTCGACCCATGGCAACACGGACGCCCCGAAGAATCGGCTTTCCGGCTTGATGTGAGCGTGTTCTTGCGGCGGTCGAGGTTGACGCGCCGCAATCGGCCCTGATTTTTGGTCGGCCCGGCGCATGACGGAGCTGGATCGCCTTTCCGGCGTCATGCGGGCGCGATTCGGGCGTGAACGCCCATCCCCTCCGTCCTTTCGCCGTTGTGGAAAGCGCCGGATCGCGGCGCGATGCGCGGGCTTGAGTCCGGTTGTGATCCGGCGTCTTTCACCCAGCGGGCGCGTAAACCGCCAGCAGCGCCGACAGGGTGACGACGCTCAGCACCGTGGACACCAGGATGGCGGACGAGGTGCGGTCCACGTAAATCTGGTACTGCTGCGCCACCACGAAGGTCAGCGCCCCGGTGGGCAGGGCGGCCAGGATGATGGCCGAGCCGGTCCAGAAGGGATCCATCGGGAACAGGGTGACGGTCAGCGCCCAGGTCAGGGCCGGTTGGGCCAGCAGCTTCAGGGCGCTGATCCACCCCACCTCGACCAGATCGGCCTTCAGGCTGCGCCCGGCCAGGAACAGGCCGATGGCGAACAGCGCGCAGGGACCGGCGGCGGCCCCCATCAGCTCGCAGAAGGTGGCGATGGGGCGCGGCACCGCCACGCCGGGCAACAGCGCCGCCCAGGCGATGCCGATGGCGGTGGAGACGATCAACGGATTTTTGGCCAGCGCCCGGCCAACGTCGGTCAGCGCCTTGCCCAGCCCGTGGCCGTGGCTGTTGGCGAACTCCAGCCAGATCACCGCGATGCCGACCATGATCGCGCTCATGATGACGGTGGCGAGGATGGTCGGGGCCAGATGGTCTGGGCCGAACGCGGCCAGAAACAGCGGGATTCCCATATAGCCGGTGTTGGAGAAGCTGGCGGTCAGCCCCTGCATGCACAGGATCTGCGTGCGCTCGCGGTGGACCAGCCAGCCGATCAGCGCGCCCAGCGCGTAGACCGCCAGCATCGCGCCGAGGAAGGCGCCGATGAACGGCCCGTTGAAAATCTCCGACAAGGACCGCCGCGCCGTGCCCAGGAACAGCACCGGCGGCAAGGCCATCCAATAGACGAACTTGTTCAACGCCTCCGACGAGGCGGGGCCAAGCAGCTTCGCCTTGCCGGACAGGACTCCGGCGAGGATGATGGCGAAGACGGGAAGGGCGACGTTCAGGACAACCGACATGGCGCTGACAATAGGGGGCGCGAATGGTCGCGTCGAGCCGCCGATCCCCCCGTTTCCGGCATGGCACCCTTGACGCGCCGCCGCCGCCGGGCAAGATAGCGGCGACGGGGCGTCCCGCTTCCCGAGGATTCCCCGCTCCAAGGATGAGCCAATGATCGACCATCACAGCGCGCTGATTTACGTCATGGTCCTGGTGTCGGCCTGCGACGGCGACATGACCACCGACGAGTTGGAAACCATTGGCGAGAACGTCCGCTATCTGCCGATCTTCCGCGATTTCGACGGCGATTCGGTGATGGCCGCCACCCGCGAATGCACCGCCATGCTGACCGACAGCGACGGGCTGGACACGGTGTTGACCATCATCGAACAGGCCTTGCCCAGCAAGCTGCGCGAAACCGGCTATGCGGTCGCCTGCGACATCGCCGCCGCCGACGCCAAAGCCTCGCAGGAGGAGTTGCGCATGCTGGAGATGCTGCGCCTGCGGTTGGGCGTTGATCGGCTGTGCGCCGCCGCCATCGAACGCGGCGCCCGCGCCCGCCATATGCGGCTGTGATCCCGCGCATGACCGGCGCCATGACACAGGACGCTTCCCGCCCCGACCTGTCCGGCCAAACGGTCGGCTTCATCGGGCTTGGGCTGATGGGCAAACCGATGGCGCGCGCCCTGGCGCGGGCGGGCGCGGCGCTGGTGGTGTCCAGCCGCAGCCCCGGCCCGGTCGCCGAACTGGCGGCGGAGGGCATGATCGCCGCCACCGGATCGGTGGCGGTGGCCGGGCAGGCTGAGATCATCATTCTGATGCTGACCGACACCCCGGCGGTGGAAAGCGTCGCCGAGGCGTTGCTGCCGGTGTTGCGCCCCGGTCATCTGATCGTGGACATGAGCACCACCGCCGTCGCCGCCACCCGCGTTCTGGCCGCGCGGGTTCGGGCGGTCGGGGCCGATTGGCTCGACGCCCCGGTGTCGGGCGGCACGGTGGCGGCGGAGAGCGCCGCGCTGACCATCATGGCCGGTGGCCGCGAGGCGTCCTTCGCCCGCGCCCTGCCGCTGTTCCAGGCGATGGGGCGGCGGATCACTCTGGTCGGCGACAGCGGGGCCGGGCAGATCGCCAAGACCGCGAATCAAGTCATCGTCGGCCTGACCATCGGCGCGGTGGCCGAGGCGCTGGCGCTGGCCAAGGCGGCGGGGGCCGATCCCGCCCGCGTGCGCGACGCCATTCGCGGCGGCTTCGCCGAATCCCGCATCCTCGACCTGCATGGCGGGCGGATGGTGACGGGCGATTTCACGCCGGGCGGTCGGGTGACGACCCAGATCAAGGATTTGCGTCAAGCCGAGGAACTGGCCGAACAATCCGACATCGACCTTCCGGCGCTGGGCCTGACGCTGGAGCTGTTCGAGATGCTGGCCGACCAGGGCGACGGCGGGTTGGACCACGCGGCGCTTTACCGGCTGTTTGGGCGGTGAGGCGACCGGGGCGGAGGCGGAGAGAACCGCCGCCGCCCGCCGCCGCGTTCGTCCCGCCCTCACTCCTCCAAATAATCCCGCGCCAAAATCTCGGCGATCTGCACGGCGTTCAGGGCGGCGCCCTTGCGCAGATTGTCGGCGACCGACCAGAAGGCCAGGCCGTTTCCCACCGTCACGTCGTCGCGGATGCGGCTGATGAAGACCGGGTTTTCGCCCGCGACCTCAACCGGGGTGATGTAGCCTTCCGGGGTTCCGGGCTTGTCCAGCACCGACAGGCCGGGGGCGGCGCGCAGAACCTCCAGCGCGTCTTCGGCGCTGATGTCCTGTTCCGTCTCGACATGGACCGAGGCCGCGTCGCCGATGAAGACCGGAACCCGCACGCAGGTGGCCGCGATCTTGATCTTCGGATCGAGGATCTTGCGGGTTTCGACGTTCAACATCCATTCGGCGTTGGTCGATCCATCGTCGAGGAAGCCGTCGATCTGCGGGATGACGTTGAAGGCGATCTGTTTGGGGAAGGCGCTTTTCACCACCGGATCGTTCACGAAGATGGCGCGGGTCTGGGTGAACAGCTCGTCCATCGCGTCCTTGCCCTCGCCCGAGACGGCCTGATAGGTCGAAACCACGGCGCGGCGGACGGTGTAGCGGTCGTGCAGCGGCTTCAGCGCGATGACCAGTTGGATGGTCGCGCTGCTGGGGGCGGCGACGATGTAGCGCTGCTTGTACCCGGCCAGCGCCTGGGGATTGACCTCCGGCACGACCAGCGGCACGTCGGGATCCATGCGGAAGGTTGGCCCGGTGTCGATCACCACGCAGCCGGACGTCGCGGCGCGCGACGCGTGGGCGGCGACCAGCTTGGCGTCCACCGCCATGAAGGCGATGTCGACGGTGGAGAAATCGAAGCTGGCGAGATTCTGGACCTTCAGAACCCCATCGTCGCCATAGGACACCTCATGCCCGATGGCGCGATCCGTCCCCAGCGCGACGACGGCGTCGGCGGGGAATTTCCGCTCGGCCAGCGTGTTCAGGATCTCCCGCCCGACGTTGCCGGTGGCGCCGATGACGGCGACGGTGTAGCCCATGACGGAGGTCTCCTTGGTGCTCAGGGAAAACAGGCGCGAAGAGCGAGTGACCTAGGCGCTTTCCCGGTCAATTGCAACCCGCCCGCCCGCGAAAGCCGGTCAGTTCGCGATCGGGGCCGCGCCGATCTTGCTGCGCGGGGCGGCCTTGATCGTCGGCCCGGCGTTGTCCACCGGCTTGGCCAGCGTCGTCGTGACGCCGCGCGCGCCGCTGGGGGCGCTGCCTTTCAGGCGCAGCAGATGCAAACGGACATAGGCGGTGGAGCCGCCCGCCTTCACCGCCACCCAGTCGCTGTTGCGCACCCGGCCCAGCGTCGTCACCGCTTGACCCGCGCCGACGCTGGCGACGACGGCGGCGCCGTTGGTCGGCTGGGCGCGCAGTTGGGTCGGCTTGTCGGCCTCCCATTGGCCGAAGATGGGGTCAAGGCCGGGGCCGGCGTCGGGCGCGCTGCGCACGTCCGCCGGGTTGGGGATGCGGTCGCGCGGCAGGCAGCCGGGGACCATCAGCATGGTCAGGGCCAGACCCAAGGGGAACAACACGCGCCGATTCATCGCACACCCTGTCGAACACACGGAACTGCGGCGACCTTACAGGAGAAACCGCCCTCTTCGCCACCGCAGCGCGACCCTTCGGGCTATGAGCTTTTTAAGGCGCGGGCGCGGGAACCTTCAGAACAGCGAGGCGCAGCCGTCGGATTTCACCGTCCGCAAACTGGTCGGCGGGTTGGCCGCGAGCTTGCCCGCCGGGCGGATCGGGCGGCGGACCAACTCCCCGCCGCAATTGGGGCAGAGCTGACCGGGCAGCCGGTCGCGGCAATCGACGCAGAAGGTGCATTCAAAGGAGCAGATCACCGCGTCGAGGGACTCGGGCGGCAGATCGCGGTCGCAGCATTCGCAGGAGGGGCGGAGTTGCAGCATGGTCGGGCAATCCTTGGGATGGGAACGCAACGTCGCCAGGATAGCGGCCATCGTCGGGCGTCGGCAGTGGCGTGATGGACAATGTTCATCAACATTACGCCATTTCCAGGCGACCGTCCGATCACGGTGGCGGTGGTGGGGATGGTGAATGATCTTGCTTCACCATTTATCTCTATTAAAATAATAGATATAAGGAGAATAAACGTGGCGACGGCGCCGTCTTGCCGCTCCGACGCCCGCGCCCCTGACCTCAAAAGGTGGAAAACCGCCATGTCCAGCCCAGCGCCCTGTCGTTCCGCCGACGTCCCGCCTGAACAGACCATCGCCATCGTTGGCGGCGGGTTCAGCGGTTGTCTGTTGGCCGCCCATCTGTTGCGCGCCGCCCAACGCCCGCTGGCGATTCATCTGATCGAGGCGCGGGACCGTCGCGGCGTCGGCGTCGCCTACGCCACCCGGAACAACGCGCATCTGCTGAACGTGCGGGCGCAGAACATGAGCGCCTTTCCCGACGACGCGGGGCATTTTCTGCGCTGGCTGTCGGCGCGGAGCGGGGGGAGGCGACGCCGCAACGCGGACAATCCTTCGCCACCCGCGCGGATTATGGGGCTTACATTCAAGATGTTCTGGCCCAGGCGCGGGCCGTCGCGCCGCCTTACGCCCGCTTGATCGAGCGGCGGGGCGAGGTGGTGGGTTTGGCGCCGACCGACGGAGGCGCGGCGCGCCTGCGTTTGGCCGATGGCCCCGATCTGACGGCGGATTCGGTGGCCCTGTGCATCGGCAACTTCCCGCCCCTGCCGCCCGCGCTGACCTCGGTCTCGGCGAAACAGGTTCTGGCGAGCGACCGCTTCCTCGGCGACCCTTGGGACAATGAAGCGGTGGCGGCGATTGACCGCGACGCGCGGGTGGTCATCCTCGGCGCCGGCCTGACCATGGTGGACATCGCGCTGCTGCTGCTCAACCAGGGTCATCGCGGCGCGATCACCACCCTGTCGCGCCGGGGCTTCTTGCCGCACCGGCACGCCGAAACGCGACCCATCGACGCCTTTCTCCACCCGGACCGGATGCCGCGAACGGTTTTGGACGTGCTGATCGCCTTGCGGGCGGCGGCGCGGCGGGCGGACGAGGCCGGGGACGGCTGGCGTTCGGCCTTCGACGCGCTGCGCCCCTATCACCACCGTCTGTGGGCGGGGCTGCCGCTGGACGAGCGCCGCCGCTTTCTGCGCCATGCCCGGCCCTTTTGGGACATCCACCGCCACCGTATGGCCCCCGCCGTCGCCGATCGGATCGACGCGGCGCGCGCCAGCGGTCAATTGACCGTGCAGGCCGGGCGTTTGACCGATCTCGCCGCCACGGGAGACGGGCTGGAATTGTCAGTTCTGGGGCGCGGCGGGGCGCGGCGAGCGACCTTGCAGGGCGACGTCGTCATCAACGCCATCGGCACGAATTGCGACTATGATCGGGTGCGGCACCCGCTGGTGCGCTCCCTGCTCGATCAGGGGCTGGCGCGGCCCGATGCGTTGCGTCTGGGGTTGGACGTCACCGCGACGGGCGCCTTGATTGGCGCGGACGGCGTCGCATCCGCGCGGATCGTCGCCTTGGGGCCGGTCAGCAAAGCCCCTTTCTGGGAAATGGTCGCGGTGCCGGAACTCCGCCTGCAATGCTTTGAAACGGCGAAGCGACTGTTGGACGGGTTGGGGCGATAGGGTCGACACGAAAACGGGGCGGTCCTCGTGAGAGAACCGCCCCGTCATCCGATCAGTCGCGCCGGATCAGAGCGATCCGGCGATCCTGCTTGTTCTTACCAAGCCTTGGCGCGGGCCACCGGCTTGCCGCCGTTGCCATGGGACTCGCGGCGGGCGTGGCTGTGATCCGGGCGGGCGTGACCATGGTCAGGACGATCCGAACGGCCATGCTCCGAACGCGGGCCGCGCGGGCCTTGGGCGGCGGACTTGTCGTTGGCGCCGCGCTGCCAGGGCTTCGGACCGCCGCTGGGACGGGCGTTGCGGCTGGGCGGACGGCCACCGGCGCTGAACGGGCGCTGCGGCTCCAGACCGGGGATCACATGCACCGCCAGCGTGGCGTTGGTGTAACGCTCGATGCGGAACAGGGTCTCACGGTCGGCGCGGCCCGCGAAGGAGATCGCGATGCCCGAAGCGCCCGCACGACCCGTGCGACCGATGCGGTGAACGTAATCTTCCGCCGAACGCGGCAGGTCGAAGTTGATGACGTGGGTGATGTCGCGCACGTCGATGCCGCGCGCGGCGACGTCGGTCGCCACCAGCAGACGGATCTGCCCGGTGCGCAGACGCTGGAGCGTGCGGTTGCGCTTGCCCTGGTCCATGTCGCCGTGCAGGGCGGCGGCGGCGTGACCGGCGTCCGCCAGCTCTTCAGCCAACGAATCGGCGTCGCGCTTGGTCGCGGCGAAGATGATCGCCTTGCCGACCTCGGGCTGGGCGGCGAAATGCTGGAGCATCTTGCGCTTGTGGTCGAGATCGTCGGCGTGGTGCAGACGCTGTTCGACGTTGATCGACGTCGCTTCTGTTTCCACGGCGACCCGTTCCGGGTTGCGCAGCAGGTTGTTGGCCAGGCCGGTCATGCGGCGGTCGAGCGTCGCGGTGAACAGCATGGTCTGGCGGGTCGGCGGGCAGCATTTGGCGATGGTTTCCACGTCGTCGTGGAAGCCCATGTCCAGCATGCGGTCGGCCTCGTCGAGGATCAGAACCTCGACCGCTTCCAGGTCGATGCGGCGGCGCGACACATGGTCGATCAGACGGCCCGGCGTGGCGACGACGACGTCCACCGGACGCGACAGCAGGCGAAGCTGCTCGCGGTAGGGCATGCCGCCGACCACGTCCACGATGTTCAGCTTCATGAACTTCGCGTATTTGCGGGCGGCGTCCGTGACCTGCTTGGCCAGTTCGCGGGTGGGGGCCAGCACCAGAACGCGCGGGGCGGCGACGCCCAAACGCGGCAGTTCGGCGATGCGGGTCAGGGCGGGCAGCATGAAGGCGGCGGTCTTGCCGGTGCCGGTTTCGGCGGTGGCGAGAATGTCGCGGCCAGCGATCGCCGGGGGAATCGCGGCGGCCTGGACCGGGGTCGCGACGGTGTATTCAAAAGCCTCAAGGGCCTTCAGGACGAGCGGGTGCAGACCGAGTTCAGCAAACGACAATGCAGTCAACCTTCTCAAGACAAGACGGCACGCCCACACGCGCCCGAATGGCGAGCGTGGGAGAAGCCGGCGGTTTCGCCGGGAGGAGGTCGAGAGGGAGAGGCGTCTATCCGAAGCATGAACCGCCCAAACCCCTTACAATGGGGTGGGCGCCCTGCGAAATCAAAGCGCGTCTCGCTCAAGAGACGCGCGAGCCTCCAGCGATCAAGACGCACTTGATAGTCTATTGCGTCGCACAAACCAAGATCTTTCGGTGGGGCAAGCCCTGCGTCCCTCACCGGACGACCATGCGTTCTATGTAGACGTCGCGGATCAGCCCGGCCCCGGCCTCGCGCCGCACCGCGTCCTTGACCGCGTCCTTCAGCAATTGCGCCGATCCGGGCGCGGTCAGCCGCTCGGCCTCGACCCGGCCCACGCTTTCAAACAGCCGGTCGGCGATGCGGTCCTGATAGCGCAGAACGGCGTCGGCCTTCACCTTGGGGGCCAGCACCAGCGACACCTGCACGTCGATGGCGCGCGCGCCGCCCAGCGCGATGTCCAGGGCGGGCAGGGGGGCCAGCCGGGCCTTCGGCCCCATTTGCGCGGCGACGCGGCGGCTTTCAAACACATGGCTGAAGGCGAAGGAACCCGCGTAAGCCAACCCGGCCAGCGTCAACAGGACGATCAGAACCGTGGCGATCAGATGGGGAGTGTGCGGTCCGTGCTGGACGGACGGCGAGGCCGCGCGCGCACGCGCCGGAGGCGCCGAGGTTGGATGATGAGGGATCGGGCGACTGGGTGTTGGATGAATCGGGGTGTGGGCGGCCATGATCGGAACCCTCCGAACGGACGGCGCGCACAGGCTCTGCCGCCTGTGGCGTCGCCTTGGGAACCACGATCAGACTACACCCGTTCGCGTTCAAAATTCGTGAATCCTCGGGCCGCGACGGCGTGCCGCATGGTCTTTTGCGCTGCGGCATCAACGAGAAACGGGCGAGCCGATGGCCCGCCCGTTTCTCGTGATTCTGGTCCTGCGTTCGGAAAGACCCGGTTACGCCAGACGCCCGTGGCAATGCTTGAACTTCTTGCCCGACCCGCAGGGGCAATTGGCGTTGCGCGGGGTGTTGGCCATCACCTCGTCCGGCAGCGGCTGGTCTTCCGGGATGACGGCGCCGTCGCCCCCGGCCATGGTCAACGCCGGATCCATGCGGCTCTCCTGCATCTCCTGCATGCGGCGGGCGAAGAGTTCCTCCTCCGACGGGGCCATGCGGATTTCGACATGCATCAGCACCGACGTGACCTGTTCGCGCAGGTTCATCAGCATGGTGTCGAACAGCTCGAACGCCTCGCGCTTGTACTCGTTCAGCGGATCCTTCTGCGCATAGGCGCGCAAGGAAATGCCCTGGCGGAGATGGTCGAGCTGGAGCAGGTGATCCTTCCATTCCTGATCGAGGATCTGGAGCAGCAGGCTCTTTTCCACATGGCGCATGGTCTCGGCGCCATAGGCCTCTTCCTTGGCCGCGTATTTCTCGTCGGCGGCGTTGCGGACGCGCTCCTCGATCTCCGGCTCGGCGATGCCCTCTTCCTTGGCCCAGTCATGGACCGGCAGATCCATGCCCAACAGGCGGTTGGCCGATTCATGCAGCGAATCGATGTCCCACTGTTCGGAATAGCTGTTGGCGGGGATCGCGGTGGCGACGACGTTGGCGATGATCTGGTGGCGCATCTCGCGGATCTCTTCCGCGATGTCCTCGCTGTCCATCACCTCGCGGCGCTGTTCATAGACGACCTTGCGCTGGTCGTTCATGACGTTGTCGAACTTCAGCAGGTTCTTGCGGACCTCGAAATGGTGCGCTTCGACCTTTTGCTGGGCCTTCTCCAACGCCTTGTTGATCCAGGGATGGATGATCGCCTCGCCTTCCTTCAGGCCCAGGCGTTGCAGCATGCCGTCCATCCGCTCCGACCCGAAGATGCGCATCAGGTCGTCTTCCAGCGACAGGAAGAATTTCGACGTGCCGGGATCGCCCTGACGGCCCGACCGGCCACGGAGCTGGTTGTCGATGCGGCGGCTTTCGTGGCGTTCGGTGCCGATGACGTAGAGGCCGCCAGCGGCCTTCACCACCTCGCGCGATTCGGCGATTTCCGCCTCGATCTGTTTGACGCGGGCGTCGCGCTCCGGGCCTTCCGGGAGGTCGGACAGCTCGACTTCGATCCGCATCTGAAGGTTGCCGCCCAACTGGATGTCGGTGCCGCGACCGGCCATGTTGGTGGCGACCGTCACCGCGCCGGGGCGTCCGGCCTGGGCGACGATGTAGGCCTCCTGCTCGTGGTGGCGGGCGTTCAGCACATTGTGCGGGATGCCGCGCTTGGTCAGCAGATCGGCCAGCAATTCCGATTTTTCGATGGAGGTGGTGCCGACCAGAACCGGCTGGCCGCGCTTGCGCGCCTCCTCGATCAAATCGATCATCGCGTGGTATTTTTCGGCGCCGGTGCGATAGACCTCGTCGTCATGGTCGATGCGCTTGACCGCCACGTTGGTCGGGATGTCCACCACTTCCAGACCATAGATTTCGCCGAACTCGGCGGCCTCGGTCATCGCGGTGCCGGTCATGCCCGCCAGCTTGGGGTAGATGCGGAAGTAATTCTGGAAGGTGATCGAGGCGAGAGTCTGATTCTCGCGCTGGATCGTCACCCGCTCTTTGGCTTCCAGCGCCTGATGCAGCCCTTCGGAGAAGCGGCGACCGTCCATCATGCGCCCGGTGAACTCGTCGATGATGATGACCTTGTCATCCTTGACGATGTAATCCTTGTCGCGCTGGAACAGCGTGTGGGCGCGCAGGGCCTGTTGGGCGTGATGGACCAGAGCGACGTTCTGGATGTCGTACAGCCCGCCGGTCTTCAGCAAACCAGCGTCCGCCAGCAGCTTTTCCATATGCTCCTGCCCGATTTCGGAGAAGCTGACGGAGCGGTGCTTCTCGTCCTTCTCGAAATCCTCGGGGGTCAGCAGCGGGATCAGGCGATCCACCTGGAGATACATCTCGCCCGCGTCGGTCGACGGGCCGGAGATGATGAGCGGGGTGCGCGCCTCGTCGATCAGGATCGAGTCGACCTCGTCGACGATGGCGTAATTGAACGTCCGCTGGACCATTTCCTCCAGGCGGAACTTCATGTTGTCGCGCAGATAGTCGAAGCCGAACTCGTTGTTCGTGCCATAGGTGATGTCGGCGGCGTAGGCGGCGCGGCGTTCGTCGTCGTCCAGGCCGGGCACGATGCAGCCGGTGGTCAGGCCGAGGAAGCCGTAGACCCGGCTCATCCACCCGCTGTCGCGGCGGGCCAGATAATCGTTGACGGTGACGACGTGGACGCCCTTGCCCTCCAGCGCGTTCAGATAGACGGCCAGCGTGGCGACCAAGGTCTTGCCTTCGCCCGTCCGCATTTCCGAAATCTTGCCCTGGTGCAGCACCATGCCGCCGAGAAGCTGCACGTCGAAATGCCGCTGGCCCAGAACGCGCTTGGCCGCCTCGCGCACGGTGGCGAAGGCGTCGGGCAGGATGTCGTCCAGCGACTCGCCCTTGGCCAGCCGTTCGCGCAGCCAATCGGTGCGCGCCTTCAGCGCCTCATCCGACAGCGCCGCGACCGACGGCTCCAAACCGTTGATCTGCTGGACGGTTTTGTGCAGCGCCTTGACCGCGCGCGTGTTGGCGGTGCCGAAAATCTTGCGGGCGAGAGCGCCGAACATGAAAACCTCGGAAGTAAAACGGAGTGTGGGCCAGCCTATCGACGGGTCTCACATAGGGCTATGGCGGGGCGCTGTCAACGAGACCGGGCCGCCGAGCCGCCGCAAAAGCGCGGCGAAAGCGGCGGCGGGGCTGGTATTGCCGCGCGCGGGCGCCCAGTTGTGTGACGGATTGATGGGGGCCTTGCCCGGCACGCGCAACCCATGCTTAATCCACACGAAATCGGGCGCGGAGCGGCGGGTGGCTCTGGCGCCGCGAGTCACGCTTCGCCCCACACCCGCCGGAAGGAAATGAGTCGCCATGGTGAATCGAGTGTTCCGCACCGCTCTTCTGTCGATGGCCGTTTGCGGCGTCGCGCTGAGCGCGCACGCGCAGACGTCCGCCCCGACCCCCGCCGCCGACCCGGTCGTCGCGCGCGTGAATGGTGAGGAACTGCACCGCTCCGACGTCACCCGGATGGTCGCGCAACTGCCGCCGCAGGTGCAGCAGATGCCCATCGAGATGATCTATCCGGCGGTCATCGACCAGTTGGTCAGCGGCAAGCTGGTGGCGTCGGCGGGCTACAAGGCCAAGCTGGCCGACAGCGCCGAGGTCAAGGACGAGATCAAGCGGGCCGAGGAGCGCGCCGTGCAGCGCGCCTTCATCCAAAGCGAGATGAAGACCCGCATCACGCCCAAGGCGCTGGATGACGCCTATCAGGCCTATCTGAAGCAGAACCCGCCGCAGGACGAGGTCAAGGCCGCCCACATCCTGGTCGAAAAGGAAGACGAAGCCAAGGCCATCATCGCCGAACTGGCCAAGGGCGGCGATTTCGCCAAGCTGGCCAAGGAAAAGTCGAAGGATTCGGTCGCGGCTCAGCAGGGCGGCGATCTGGGTTACTTCACCAAGGACGCGATGGTCGAGCCGTTCGCCGTCGCCGCCTTCGCCATGGCGAAGGGCGAGGTGAGCAAGGAGCCGGTGAAGACCCAGTTCGGCTTCCACATCATCAAGGTCGAAGACAAGCGCACCCAGCCCGCCCCGACGCTGGACGAGGTCAAGCCGCAGCTTGAACAGACCCTGTCGAAGGACATCGTGACCGCCCTGGTGGAAGAGCTGCGCGCCGCCGCCAAGGTCGAGACCTTCCAGATCGACGGCTCGCCGATGCCCAAGGAAGTCCCCGCCGCCGCCCCGAAGGCGGACGAGCCGAAGAAGAACTGATCGGTTCTTCCGCCAGCCGTCGCGACGCTTGCCCCCACCCCCTCCCCCGCTTTCGCAGGGGAGGGGGGCGTCGCTGATCCGCAAGGCCCCCTCTCCCGCGTCAGCGGGGGAGGGTTGGGGTGGGGGCAAAACCCCACTCCGCGTTCGCGCTGCACAAAACCCACCCCCCGCACGGGAATCCCCCCATGGCCACGACGCTCTCTCCCTTGGCTCCCGCCAGCTTTCCGACGCTGCCCCCCATCGCGGGCGTGCGCATCGCCACGGCGAACAGCGGCATCCGATACAAGGGCCGCGACGATTTGCTGCTGGCCGTGCTGGATCCCGACACCGCCGTGGCCGGGGTGCTGACCCGTTCGCTGACCTGCTCGGCTCCGGTGATCTGGTGCCGCGACAGCCTGCCCAAGGGGTCGGCCCGCGCCGTCGTGGTCAACGCGGGCAACGCCAACGCCTTCACCGGCAAGGCGGGCGACGCCACCGTTCAGGCGACCGTCCAGGCCGCCGCCGAGATCGCGGGCTGCGCGCCCGACGAGGTTTACATCGCGTCGACCGGCGTGATCGGCATTCCGCTGGCCGCCGACGCCATCGGCAAATCCCTGCCCGCCATGGTCCCGACGCTCGCGGCGGATTCGGCGGCGTGGGAAAAGGCCGCCCGCGCCATCATGACCACCGACACCTTCCCCAAGGGCGCTGTCCGCAGCGTGACCATCGGCGGCACGCCGGTGACGATCGCCGGTTTCGCCAAGGGGTCGGGCATGATCGCCCCGGACATGGCGACGATGCTGGGCTTCGTCTTCACCGACGCCGCCATCGCGTCCAGCGCCTTGCAGGACATGCTGTCGGAATTCACCGAGCGCACCTTCAACGCCATCACGGTGGACGGCGACACCTCGACCAGCGACACGCTGCTGCTGTTCGCCACCGGCAAGGCGGGCAACGCCCCGGTGTCCAGCGCCGCCGCCGCCGAACTGGCCGATTTCCGCGCTGCGCTGGAAGATCTGTTGCTTGATCTGGCCTTGCAGATCGTCCGCGACGGCGAGGGGGCGACCAAATTCGTCGCCATCACGGTGGACGGGGCCGACAGCGACGCGGCGGCCAAGCGCATCGCGCTGACCGTCGCCAATTCCCCCCTGGTCAAGACCGCCGTCGCTGGCGAGGACGCCAATTGGGGCCGCATCGTCGCCGCCATCGGGCGGGCGGGCGAGCGCGCCGACCGCGATCTCATCAAGATCACCGTCGGCGGCACGCTGATCTGCGCCGAAGGGATGGAAGTCCCCGGCTATGACGAAACCCCGGTCGCCGCCCACATGAAGGGCAAGGAGATCGACGTCCACATCGACCTTGGCCTGGGGCGCGGAACCGCCAAGGTGTGGACCTGCGATCTGACCCACGGCTACATCGACATCAACGGCAGCTACCGGAGCTGACCGTCATCGGAGTCGCGCGATGACCGCCTGTTTCGATCCCGCCTCCACGCCGCCGCGCGGCAGCCTGCCGACCTTGTTCGTCGTCGCGGTTGCCCTGGTGGACGCCGATGGCCGCGTGCTGCTGGCCCAACGCCCGCCCGGCAAATCGCTGGCGGGGCTGTGGGAGTTTCCCGGCGGCAAGGTGGACGCGGGCGAAACCCCGGAAGCCGCCCTGGTGCGCGAGTTGAAGGAGGAGTTGGGGATCGACACGGCGGCGAGCTGTCTGGCCCCCTTCACCTTCGCCTCGCACAGCTACGAAAGCTTTCATCTGCTGATGCCGCTCTATGTCTGCCGGGTGTGGGAGGGCGACGTCGTCGCGCAGGAGGGGCAGCGTCTGGCCTGGGTCCGTCCCAACCGGATGGGCGACTACCCGATGCCGCCCGCCGACGTGCCGCTGGTCGCCATGCTGCGGGATCTTCTGTAGACCTTGCGCTGTAGACCTTGCGTTGAAAAAGGACGGCGACGGCGCTATAGTGATGGGAGGAGGCCGATGGGTGTTGGCGCACCCACCGGCCCGCTCCTGATGCTTAGCGGCGGGTCACGCGGATTTCGATCCGCCAACGCCGCCACTGGAGCACCAGGGAGAAGGGCATCTTCTTCATGCCTTTTTTCCTCCTTCTGAAACGGCGGATGGCCCATTCCATCCGCCGTTTTCACTTTACACGGCAGACAAGAAAACTTTCCACATTTTCACACGCATGTGTGGAGTTGGCGGCGGTTCGCCGCGCGGCCCGCTCGCCCGAGTCGTGATTGCGGCTTTGCCGTTGGGGCAATCTGTGCGACATCATGGGGCCTGATCCGAAGGCCGGGTTCCGGCCCCCACTTTTGAACCGCATCGGCGTGGATTCGTTGTTTTCCTTTTCTGGTCGCGACTCCGGCGACGGCCCTGACGCGGCGCTGAACGCGCTGCGCACGGTTTTCGGCTACGCCTCTTTCCGGGGGCAGCAGGCCGACATCATCGATCATGTCGTGCGCGGCGGCGACGCGCTGGTGCTGATGCCGACCGGCGGCGGCAAATCGCTGTGCTACCAAATTCCGGCGCTGGTGCGCGACGGCGTGACCGTGGTCGTCTCGCCGCTGATCGCCCTGATGCGCGACCAGGTCACGGCGATGCGCGAGCTGGGCGTGCGCGCCGCCTTCCTCAACTCCTCCCTGGGCGCGGCGGAAGCGCGCGAGGTCGAACGCGACATGGCGCGCGGCGACATCGACCTTGTCTATGTCGCCCCGGAACGGCTGGTGACGCCGCGTTTCCTGGAGTTGCTCGATCGCACCAAGCTGGCGCTGTTCGCGTTGGACGAGGCCCATTGCGTGTCGCAATGGGGGCATGATTTCCGCCCGGAATATCTGCAACTGTCGATTCTGCACGAACGCCACCCGGATGTGCCGCGCATCGCGCTGACCGCCACCGCCGACGTGCAGACCCGCAACGAGATCAAGGAAAAGCTGGGGCTGACGGAGGCGCGGGTCTTCCTGTCCAGCTTCGACCGCCCCAACATCACCTACCGCGTCGTGCCGAAGAAGAGCGAGCGTCAGCAGATGCTGGCCTTCCTCAACGAGAATCATGGCGAGGACGCGGGCATCGTCTATTGCATGTCGCGCGCGAAGGTCGAGGACACGGCGGCCTGGCTGAACGCCCAGGGGCGCGAGGCGCTGCCCTACCACGCCGGTCTTCCCGCCTCCGTGCGCGAGGCCAACCAGGACCGCTTCATCAAAAGCGAGGGCATCGTCATGGTGGCGACGGTGGCCTTCGGCATGGGCATCGACAAGCCGAACGTCCGTTTCGTCTGCCATCTCGACCCGCCGAAAAGCCTGGAGGCCTATTACCAGGAAACCGGGCGCGCCGGGCGCGACGGTCTGCCCGCCAACGCCTGGATGTCCTATGGCATGGCCGACGTGGTGATGCTGCGCCAGATGCTGGAGCAATCGGAGGCGGGCGACAGCCACCGCCGGGTGGAGCGCGGCAAGCTGGAGGCGTTGCTGGGCTATTGCGAAACGTCGGGCTGCCGCCGTCAGGTCTTGCTGAATTATTTCAACGAGACGATGGCCGAGCCTTGCGGCAATTGCGACACCTGCCTGGACCCGGTGGCGAGCTGGGACGGCACCATCGCCGCGCAAAAGGCGCTGTCGGCGGTCTACCGCACCGGCCAGCGCTATGGCGCCGGGCATCTGATCGACGTGTTGCTGGGGAACGCCACCGAAAAGGTGATCCAGCAGGCGCACGACGCGCTGAAGACCTTCGGCGTCGGCAAGGATCTGGCCAAGACCGAATGGCAATCGGTGTACCGGCAGTTGGTGGCCAACGGCTTTCTGACTGTCGATCTGGAAGGTTATGGCGGCTTCCGCCTGACCGACGCCGGGGTGGCGGTCATCAAGGGGCAACGGTCGGTCAGCCTGCGCAAGGATCCGGTTCAGGAGCGCCGTCGCGGCGTCCACGACGCCTTGCGCCGCCAAACCGGGCGGGGCGGGGCGGGCGGTGGCGGTGGTTCGTCGTCGAGCGGAACCCGCACCAGCCTGTCGGCGACGGACGACGCCCTGTGGCACGCCCTGCGCGATTGCCGCACCGGCTTGGCCAAGGAGCAGGGGGTGCCGCCCTACGTCATCTTCCACGACAGCACCCTGTTGGAGATGGTCCATCAACGCCCACTGACGCCCGACGCCTTCGCCCGCCTGCCCGGCGTGGGCAGCCGCAAGCTGGACCGCTACGCCGCCGCCTTTCTGGACGTCATCCACGAGCATGGCTGAGCCGGGTGTTTGAGCCGCGCGTTTTTATGAAATTGTTTGCTTGCATCCATCGAATCACGCCGCTATGTTCCCCGCCACAACGACGCCGCAGTAGCTCAGGGGTAGAGCAACTGATTCGTAATCAGTAGGTCCGGGGTTCAATTCCCTGTTGCGGCACCAGTTTCTTCAAGGGCTTAGCCAGCGATGGCTAGGCCCTTGTTCGTTTTGGCGCCCCCGGGACAAACGGCGTAGATTGGCAGTCTTGGTATTCGTGAAAATTCAATTCGATTCTCCTGATGATCTGGTAACAACTATTGTATATGTGTAAAATACACATAACCAATTTTGTCCGTTGAGCATATATGTTCTTGTGGATATTTAAAATCGACCTCTGCATGAAGAGTCGATGTTTTGAGCGCACGTTGGCGGCAACTGTCCGGCTTACCATTCGATACCGGTGAAGCTCCTCTCCCTGCCTGTCTGGGCACGGTTGAAAAACCATTGCTTCAATCGCTTCATGGCCTTTATCTTTTGCATCGTTTGCTACGTCGGGAGGCGGCCATGGAGCGTCAACGGCATCCACGCGTATCGGCTTCCAAGCCGTCCAAGTCCAATTCGGGCAAGTCCAATTCGGGCAAGTTCATTTCGGCGTCTCCCGTTGCCGTGCAGGCCAAACCTGCGGCGTCGCCTGTTCGACACGCCCCGCCGCCGATCCACTTCAACAACATGATGGCGCCCGTCCAGGCGAAGCCCGCGTCGTCAACTGTCCGCCACAATCCTCCGCCGACCCGTTTCGACAACGCGGCGGCGTTGCCCGTCCAGGCCAAGTCGGCCCCCTCGCCGGTCCGGCACAACCCTCCGCCAACGCAATTCGACAAGGCGGCGTTGCCCGTCCAGGCCAAGCTGGCGTTCACACATGTTCGGCACAGCCCGCCGCCGACGCGTTTTGGTGGTCCGCCCGCTGTCCAGCCCAAGCTGACCCCACGCCCGGTCCATGCCGTCCCGGCAGGGCATGGGGGCGGCGCGCGCCTTGTTCAGGCCAAGCCGGCACCGATGCCCGCTTGGCCGGGGCGGGGCGTGGTCCAACGGATGGAGGAGCAAAAGGACGAGGGGGAAGATGAACTTCTTGCCTTCAGCGACAATGAGGATGTGGTCGAAGCGATTCTGACCTATCTGAGCACCGAGGTTTCGCCAACGGACCCACTGTCGGGAGCGTCGGAGCTGGACGTTTATCTCGGTTTGGAGATGGAATTTCCGTCCAAAGATTTTCCGGTCGGGATCCAGGAATTGGGGCTGACCAGCATAAGGGACTTGGTCAATGAGGTTTCCGGCTCAATCAGGCGTTTCCTCGGATCCTCTCTCTCCAGTGGATCGGCGGGTGGCGGCTGGGCGATGACCGCCATTCGCCGGGCAGCCATCGAGATGGTCGCCAGCCAGTCAGATAACCCGATCTTCCCGGGGAAGCGGTACACGCTGCATCACAAGATTTCGCGCAATGATCTGAAGAAATTTTTGAAAGGTCTGGACGAAAATGAACAAGAAGCCTTGACGACGTTGCTGCGCGATCAGATGAAATCCCTTGTGGGGGTCGGCGCCGAGTCGGCTTCTCTGGAAAAACTTCTCCTGAACATGCCGCCGAACCTTGAGATAGGGCCGCCCGCCGATCTGCGTGACGGCGATCCCGGATCGGGGTTCGATGGCAACGTTGCCAGTGGCGCTCTTACGCCCCGATCACACGCGCTCAACGGGGTTACGTCAGCCACGAATTTCGAGGAGGTTCGCCGTCGTCTCGAAGCAGCGTTCGACGCTCACGGCAATCAGGTCATCAGCGCTCCGAGGTCAGGGCTGTGGGACAAGGCGAGAGGAGGCAAGTTCAGGAAGCTCTGAAGCGCGCCTGAGAATGCCTGAGGGAGGGGGGCGGCGGCTCACCGGTCGGGCAGTGACAGTGGCAGGGCTTGCGCGATGGCGACGCTGTTGGGGGTTGGGTGGCGTTCCTGGACGCGGCGGCGGGCCTCTTCGGCGTTTTCGGCGACCAGGGCGTAATGCTTCACGCCGGTCCAGGGCGCCTTGTCGTCCAGCGCCTCCACCGCGACGTACCAGAGTTGGCCGTCGGCGCGGGCCACCCGGTCAAAGCAATGGAACTCCAGCGGGGCCTGGCTCTCCGCCGCTTCCAAGGCGGATTGGTGGCCGCGCAGTTCAGCTTGCGCGGCGGCGACCTCTTGATTCAGAGTGGACAGCGCCTCTTCAACCTCCGCCCGGCGGACGGCGGCGAGCTTGTTGTAATTGTCGTAGACGTCCAGGCGTTCCATCAACGCCTTCAGCTTGGCGGTTTGGCGGTCGGCGCGGACGCGGAGATAACGTTCCCCCATCGCGCCAAACCCCAAGGTCAGCATCGTCGCCAACAGCCACAGCATGGTCATGGCGCCGCCGCTCCCTGCTCCACCGGGGATGGGGCGGGCGCGTCGCCGCCGACGACGCCGACCACCACGCCGACGGACTCGTTGAAGATGCTGCGGGTCAGCATTTGCGCGGCGGGGAAATCGCTGGCCCAGACCCACGCCTCGTTCTGGAAGGGCCAGATCGCCGGATGGATCACCGCCTTGGCGTCGGGGCGCTGCATGGCGCCGGGACTCATCGACAGGGTGAAGCGGAAGCGATGCCGCCCCGGTTCTTCCCGACCGATCTCGTGGATGAAGCGGCGGGAGCCGGAGGCGCGCTTCTTGCCGCGCCGGGTCAGCATCAGCTTTTCCGCCGACAGCTCGACCAGAACGGCCTTCTGCGCCTCGATCGCCGTTTGCATCGCTTCCAGTTCGTTGGCCCGGACCTCCAACGCGTCGCGCTCGGCCATCAATTTGGCGCCAACCTGTTTGACCTCGCGCTCCTTCAGCGTGATGAGGGCGCGGCGAACCATCAGGAACAGCAGGGTTCCAGCCATGCACAGCAACGACAGCAGAACGACGTAGTCGCCCCCGCCCAAGCCCTGTGCCGACGAGGACGTCATTGGACGCCCGCGTTGACCTTGCGGTCGGTCATGTCCCTTCCGTCCTTGTCGTCGTTCCGCGAAAATTCGCAATTGCGCAAGAATTTAACGCCGAATGGTTCGATGAGTCCATCCTTGCTCGTAAAGACTGATGGGGGCGTCGCCAAGAACGCAGGGTTGCGCAGCGTTTGAACAGGATTTCAGCGGGGGTGATTGGCGTAAACTCACTTGAGTGCTTCTGGGCGATCATGTCTTTCTTGAAACAAACCCCTGAATATTGCAACGAAATGTAATATCGGCGATCTGAGCCGCGTTCGCTTTGCGTTGGCGCGCGGCTTCCGAGAAAGGGGAGAACGACGGAATCGACAACAAACCATCTAAATGTGTTTTGATGGTTATTCGGCTGTGCTAGGTTCGGGCCGTCGTTCACCCCCCTCCACGCACCCGATCCGGGGCCGCCCCATGCGTCTGCGCCGTATTCTGACGACCGCCCTTGTTCTGTCGGCTGTCTCGCTTCTCGCCCAGGCGGCGGAGGTCGGGCCGCTGCATGAGGGGGAAGCCATCGTCACTGGGCAGGAGGATGGGGCGGAGCGGCGGCGTGGCCTTGCCGAGGCGATGGCGCAGGCGATCGTTCGGTTGACTGGCGACGACGCGCTGTTGGACGACGCGCGAACCGCCTTTCTGCGCGATCACCCCGCCGATTTCGTGGCGACGCTGACCTACGAAGATCGTTTGGCCCGAAAAAAGGTGATGGACGAGCAAGGCACGCGGGAGCGCAGTTTTCGCCTGCGCGTCGCCTTCGATCCGGCGCGGCTCGACGCCGCCTTGACCGACGCCGGAATCCGTCTTTGGCAGGCGGATCGCTCGCCGGTTCTGGTTTTGCTGATGATCCGCGACTCGGTCGGGGCCTTTGTCCTGTCCCGCGCCGGAGCGCGCGGGGTCGGCCAGCGCGAGGCGCTGACGGCGACGGCGGCGTGGCGGGCGCTGCCGATCACGCTGCCGATCATGGACCAAGAGGATCTGGCGTTGATCGGCGCTGGCGATGGGGGGATCGCTCCCGCCGCCAGCGCCGCGTTTCGTCGACGCTACGGCGTTGACCGGCTGCTGCGGGGCAGGCTGGAGCTGACCGACGCCGGTCTGTGGCGCAGCCGCTGGTCATTTGACGCGGATTTCAACGACGCCGCCGACCCGGCGCCGTTGCCCGGCGGGGGCGGCGATGGGCTGACCTTTGACCGGGCCATTCATCAGGCCATCGCTGCGGGGGGACAGTGGATGGCCCGACGAGCGCCGTGATCTCCGGATCCGCCACGGTGTCCGGCGGTCACGGCGCGACACACCCACAACGCGCGAAACAGGGAGAAAAGAGCATGGTTAAAACATGGACCATCGCCGGGGGCGTGTTTGCGACCGTCCTGCTGGCGGGCGGATCGGCGAGCGCCGACGTGGTGATCGCGGTGGCGGGGCCGATGAGCGGCCAATACGCCGCGTTCGGCGATCAGATGCGGCAGGGCGCGGAGATGGCGGTCAAGCATTTGAACGCCGCTGGCGGCGTGGCCGGTCAAAAGGTGGTTCTGGAGATTGGCGACGACGCGTGCGACCCCAAACAGGCGGTGGCGGTGGCCAACAATCTGGCGCGGAAAAAGGTGGTGATGGTCGCCGGGCATTTTTGCTCCGGCTCCTCCATCCCCGCCTCGCAGGTCTATGTCGAGGAAGGCATCCTTCAGATTTCCCCGGCCTCGACCAACCCGACCTTGACCGACCGGGGTTACGCCACCGTGTTCCGCGTTTGCGGTCGCGACGACCAGCAAGGCCCCTACGCCGCCGATTTCCTGATGAAGACCTTCGCCGGAAAGCGCGTCGCCATCATTCACGACAAGCAATCCTATTCCAAAGGGTTGGCGGATTCGGTCAAGGCCAGCCTGAACAGGGCGGGCGTCCAGGAAAGCCTGTATGAGACCATCACGCCGGGCGAACGGGATTACACGTCGGTGGTGACGAAGTTGAAGTCGCTCAACGTCGATGTTCTGTATTATGGCGGCTACCACACCGAAGCGGCGTTGATCGTCCGCCAGATGCGCGAGCAGGGCCTCAACATTCCGATGATGTCGGGCGACGCGCTGAACTCCAACGAGTTCTGGAGCATCACCGGCGCGGCGGGAGAGGGCTATCTCTTCACCTTCGGCCCCGATCCGCGCCTGAAGCCCGAAGCCCAGACGGTCGTCGAGGCGTTCCGCAAAAGCGGTTATGACCCGGAGGGCTATACGTTGTACACCTACGCGGCGATCCAGGTCTGGGCCGACGCGGTGAAGACGGCGGGTTCGGTCAGCGCGCCGAAGGTGGCCGACGCGCTGCGCGCGGGCAGTTTCAAGACGGTGATCGGCGAGCTGGGCTTCAACGCCAAGGGCGACCGCAAATCCACCGATTACGTCGTCTATCGCTGGCATGAAGGCGCCTACACGCAGATCGCCGACAAGCCGTAACGATCCGCGAAACGGCCATGCCGACGCCGCGCGGTCAGTCTGACGCGCGGCGTTTGGCCGTTTGGGCGAATGTCTTTTGCTTGGCTCGGTTGCCGCACACGCTCATCTCGCACCAGCGGCGGGAGTTGTTTTTGCTGGTGTCGAAAAAGATCCAGCCGCAATGCTCGCCGTGGCATTGCTTCAACCGGCGCAGATCGCCGTCGCGCAGCAGGCCGACGGCGGACAGGGCGATTGGCCCCAGAATCGTCCACAGCCCCGGCGGGTTGGTTGGCCAAGCCCAGCGGAACCCGCCATCCTGCGGCGTCAGGGTCGCCGCCGCCAGCGCGGTGGCGGTCAGCGCGCTCAGCCGGGTGAGGGCGTCGGCGTCGGGCGATGTGTGGGCCGCCACCGCGCTGGCGATGGCGTGCACGCACTCCCGCAGTTCCAGCGCGCGGTCGAGCAGGTCGGGAATCTCCGGCGTCGGCCCGATGACGCGGGCGCGCAACGCCTCCGCCTCGCTTGTTTCCAGAATTCCGGCATGCTCGGCCCACAGCAGGACATGGTCCGGCGTGGTCAGGTGATCGCGCGCCTCCGGCCCGCCCCGGCCTGAGGCGGTGTTGGTGAAATCAAAGGCCAGCGCCCCGCCGATCAGCGGCAGCCGCGCGGCGCGCGGCAGGGCTTCGGCGTTCGGATCGGGGGCGGGAGCGGTCATGGGCGGTCGCGCTCAAAAGAAGCGGCGGCGCTCAGCGGATGGGCCGGGCGCCGCCGCTGGTTGGTCACTTGCGGGCGGCGATGGAGCTTTCCGCCGCCTTCACCAGATCGGGACCGATCTGTTTGGCCCACTTGTCATAGACGGCCTGGGTGGCCTTCTGGAACGCCTTCTGTTGATCGGCGGTGAGCTGGACGACGTCCACGCCCTGGGCGGCGATCTCTTTCAGCAGGCTGTCGTCGCCCGCCGCGATGCCCTTGCGGGACAGGGCGATTTCTTCGGTCGCGGCCTGGACGGCGGCGGCGCGCACGGCGTCTTGATCCTCCTTCGACCAGCTCGCCCAAACCTCCTTGTTGACGACGAAGATCAACGGATCGGCGACGTAGCCCCACAGGGTCAGATGCTTTTGGCCCAGCGTCGGCAGCTTGGCGGCGGTGAAGATGGTCAGCGGGTTTTCCTGACCATCGACGGCGCCGGTGGACAGGGCGGGCTGCGCGTCGGCCCAGCTCATTTGCGTCGGGTTGGCTCCCAGCGCGCTGAAGGTGTCGAGGTAGAGCGGCGAGCCGACGACGCGGATCTTCAGACCCTTCAGATCCTCCGGCGCCTTGATCGAGCGCTTGGAGTTGGAGATCTCGCGGAAGCCGTTCTCGCCCCACGCCACCGGCACCACGTCCTTGGTGGCCAGCAGGTCGAACAGTTGCTTGCCGACCGGACCCTGGGTCAGCGCGTCGATGGCCTTGTGGTCGGGCATCAGGAAGGGCAGGGAGAAGAGGTTCAGCTCCTTCACCTGCGGCGACCAGTTGATGGTCGAACCGACCGCCATGTCGATGGTGCCCTGGCGGAGCGCGGTGAATTCCTTGGTCTGGTCGCCGTTCACCAGCGAGGTGCCGGGATACATCTTGACGGTGATGCGCCCGTTGGTCTTCTCCTTGACCAGCTCGGCCCAGCGGTCGCCGCCGACGCCCCACGGGAAGGGCTTGCCCAGAACGGTGGAGAGCTTGTACTCCGCCTTGTAATCAGCGGCGGCGGCGGCGCCCGGCAGCAGAGCCGGAATGGTCAGCGCGGCCAACGCGAAGCCGGTGAGCAAAGCCTTCAACGATGTCATTCTTGTTTCCTCCCAAGCGCCTGGCGCGAAAGATACGGACCGGGATGGTACAGAGGCGCGCACAAGTCTTCCACGCGGAATTTGACGCGCGCGTCGGCAGGCCCGACAATGCGGCCATGCGCGTGATCCCTCTTGCTGGCCTTGCCGGGCTGTTGATCGCTGCGGCGTTTCCCGCCCTGGCCCAGACCTCGCCCCTGAACGCGTCTCCGATGACCGCCGTTCCCTTGGGGCCGAACCCCAGCGAGTGCGAGATTCAGGCGGCGCTGTTGGGCGTCGCCGGTCCCGGTTGCCCGCCCCTGCGGATGCAGCGCCCCGCCGCCCCGCCGCCCGCCGTGCTTCCGCCGCTGACCGCCGCCAAGCCTGGGACGATTGCCGCGCCGCCTCCCGCTCCGTCGGCGAAGCCGGAGCTGAAAGCGGCGTTCCGGGTGGAGTTCGATTTCAATTCAACGGCCATCCGACCCGAATCGCGGGTGATCCTGGACCGGGTGGCGGCGGTCATGACCGCGCCCGCCGCCGGAACGACCCGTTTCCGCGTCGTCGGCCACACCGACGCGGTGGGCGGCGACGCGGCCAATCTCGCTTTGTCGGAACGGCGGGCCTTGGCGGTGGTCGCCTATCTGACCGGCCATCACCACATCGCCGCCAACCGTTTGGAAGCCTCCGGGCGCGGAATGCGGGAGTTGCTGCTGCCCGATCAACCAACGGCGGCGGCGAATCGGCGGGTTGAGATTGTCAATCTGGGTGAGTGAGGGGGTGCGAGGATTTTTTTGACACAGATGGACACAGATGGACACAGATAAACACAGATTAAATAGGATATTGGGCGGGATGATTTTTGGCTGATAACCCAGAAATTTAATATAAAAATCGGAAATGATTTCGCCTGCCGCATTCTTTCATTGCATTGAGAGTGGTGAGTGTAATTTTCTTATAAAATCTGTGTATATTAATCTGTGTATATTAATCTGTGTATATTAATCTGTGTATATTAATCTGTGTCCATCTGTGTCAAAAAAACTAAGAATCGCGCAACTTGCCAAGTTCCTCTCGACCACAACGCCCCTCTTACTCCCCCGCGTCCTCCCAACCCCAGCGTTCCCACGCGCCGTCCAGGAAGGCGGTCAGGCGGGCGCCGTCGGGCAGGCCGTGGCAGGACAGCAGCGACGGGGCGACCCGGCCGCCGCCGCGCGTCCACCACAGGCTCGACCCCGCCGACAATGGCCCGGCCAGACGTTCGACCATGGCGATGGAGGCGGGATGGACGCGCTCCGGTTCCGGGCGTCCGAGGATGGCGAGGCGGGCGGGCAACCCTTCCACGTCGGCGCCCGCGCGACAGGCGTCGTCGGCGACCGCTTCGGCGCGGGTGAACCAACTGGCGCAGGCGGCGGGGGCGGCGGCCAGTTCCACCGTGTCGGGCAGGGTGGCGGCCAGCGTGAAGGGGTAGAGCCGCCCGACCCGGTCGGCGCTGGGCGTCAGCAGCCCGACCAACGGCGTGTCGCCGCACAGACCCGCCGACAAGGCGAAACGCCAGATGGGCGCGGCGACGAAGGCGCGCTCCCACCCGCCGCCCAACCGCCGCCCGGCCTCGCCCAACGCGCGCGACAGCCAATCGTCCCACGGCTCCAACACCTCGCGCGGCAGGCCATGGCCGACGAAATCGCCGCGCGCGGGCAGCTTGCCGTGGAAACCGACGCCGTAGAAACCGCCGCGCGGGTAATGGTCCCGCGTGTGGCCGAGGCCGCGCCACGCGGCGGGCGCCGCTCCGCGACTGGACGCGCGCAGGGCCAGATCGGCGGCCATCAGGGTTCCGCCGCGCGTGTTGGTTGGCTTTGCGCCAGCACTTCGTTGACGCGGGCGACCAGCGCGTCGTCGACGGGGATCGGCGCGAAGCCGATCTCGAACAACGCGGCCAGATGATCGCCCAGCGCCCGGCGGCGGGAATCGTTGGCCGGTCCCGCCAGGGTGCGTTGCCAGTCGATGGCCAGCCATTCGGCGAAATAGGCGGAGTCCATCGACTCTTCCCCCCCGACCATCCGATAGGCGCGCAGGGCCAGCCGCAGAATGTCGGGCCGCGCCCAGTTGGTGCGCAATTGCTCCTCCAGCCGCAAGACCAGCCGGGCGAGGAACAGGGTGCGCAGGGCGCGTTGATAGGCGTGATCGGCGGGCGGCGCGATGTGGGCGCCCTGATACAACCCGCCGGCCAGACCGGGCGCCGCCCAATGGGCGCGCTCCGCGTAGCCCAGCGGCAGAGCGCGCAACGCGTCCAGCGCGGGCAGGATGGCGGCGGCGTCGGTGTCGTCCACCCGCGTCAGCGAACGCGGCGGCGTGTCGAGGGGGCGCAACGCCTCCTCCACCCCGGCGGCGGCGGCGTCGGCTTGGGCCAGCAGCGCGGCGTTCCCACGATAGCTGGTGAGCCAGAAAGCCCCCAACAGCAGCCCGACGGTCAGCGCGCCGCCAACCGACAGGGCGGCGGCGCGGCGGCGGGCCTGTTCCAGCGCGCTGTCGACTCCGGCGAGATTCGCCTCTGGGAAGATCACCTCGGGCAGCAGCCGGTCGAGGAAATAGGTTTCGCTGTCTTCGTCCGTCGCGACCGCTGGGCCGGGTTGGCCACGCACCCCTTGGGTGGCGCTGGTCAAATAAACGCCGCGCAGCAGCGGCGCGCCGTCCACCGAGTCGGATGAAAAGGCGGTGTCGATCAGGTCGGCCAGCGCCGGTTCCAATTCGGCGACGCGCAAGGGAAAGGCGAAGGCGGCGGAACGCCTCTGGATGTCCGGCTCCTGATGCAACCGTTCAAGCAGCCGCTCGTCCAGCCGCTGGATCAGCCCGGCGAACAGGCCGTGAAAGGCGGGCAGCGGTCCGGCCAGGGATTCTTCGGCGGGAAAGGTCATGCCCCAGATTTGGGTGCGTCCCGCGCGGTCGAGCGGGTCGAAGAAGGTGGCGAAGCCCTCGACCAGATCGGCCTTGGTCAGCAGGACATAGACCGGCACGCGCAAGCCAAACTGGGTCCGCAGCTCCGTCAGGCGTTGCCGGATGGTGACGGCGTGGCCACGCCGCTCGGTGGTGCTCCAATGCGCCAAATCGGGCAGGCTGAGCGTCACCAGCACGCCGTTGGCGGGCTGGCGGGGCCGGTGCTCCTTCAACAGATTGAGCAGGCCGGACCACACCCGACCATCGACGGCGCGGCGGCTGTCCTGGGTGGTGTAGCGCCCGGCGGTGTCGATCAGAACGGCTTGGTCGGTGAACCACCAATCGCAATTGCGGGTGCCGCCCAGATTGGAAATCGGCTCGGCGATGTCGCCGCTGGCCAGCGGGGTTCCCAGCCGGGCGTTGGCGAGCGCGGTGGATTTGCCCGAACCGGGCGCGCCGATCACCAGATACCAGGGCAGTTGATAGAGATAGCGCCCGGTCCACCCGGCGCCGAACCGCTGCGTCTTCAGCCGGGCGAGAACCGCGTCGAACCGCTGGCGCACGGCGCCGATTTCGTCCAGCGAGGCGCGCAGTTCGGGGTCGTGGGCGGCGGCCAACGCCTCCACCAGCTTGGCGTTGGCGGCGCGCTCATGGGCGTCGATGTGGCGATTGGCGGCGACCCAACCGACCAACGCGGCCAGCAGAGGCAAAAGCCGCACGGTCCAATCGGTGTCGGCCAGATGCGGAACCACCAGCCAGCCGATCAGGCCAAGCAGCGCCGCCCCGCCCAGCGAGACGCCCCAGCGCACGCGGGTCGGCAGCGCGGCGGGCACGCCCGTGGGCAAACCGGCGGAAGGCCGGAGGGGCGATGATCCGTCCGCTGGTTTGGCGAGGCGGCGCAGCGGGGCGGGAAGGGGCAGGGTCGGCAGACGCATCGCAACCGCCTTACTGCGGATAGAGGCGGATGTCGATCCGCCGGTTGGAATCACGCCCGGCGGCCGTGCTGTTCAGCGCGATGGGTTCGCTGTCGGCCCGTCCCTCCGCCGACAGGCGGTTGGGATCAAGGCGGCGCTCCAGCAGCTTGCGCACCGCGTCGGCCCGCGCGTCGGTCAGGCTTTGCGCGCTGGGGAAGCGGCCCGTGCGCGGCGTCTGGTCGTCGGTGTGGCCGACCACCATGACATGGCCGGACTCCGGTCCCAGCGCTTGGCCGACGCGGTCGACGATGGCGCGGTGGCGGGCCTTCACCACCTCGCTGCCGGTGGCGAACATGGCGGCGGCGGGGATGCGGATGACCAGCGCGCCATCCTCCCCGGCCAGAACCTCCACCGCGCTGCTGCGGATTTCCGGGGCCAGCAGGCCGGTGACGCGGGCGATCAGGGCCGGACCGGCGGTCGGCGGCGGCGGCGGGGCGAGGCGGGCGATTTCGATGGGGCCGTCGGGCAGCAGAGCGGCGATGCGGGTGGCCACCGGCTCCGCCTGCCGGGCCAGCGAGGCCGACAATTGGCCGTAGAGAACCGCCAGCGCCAGCGCCACGACCGCCCAGGCGATCCAGGGCGGGACCGTCACCCTTAGGGGGCGAAAGCGTTCAGCCATGCCGCGCCAGGAGGGGGAGAGGGCGGGATCCCGCTCCCCACGCGCCCGGCGCAGGATGCGGTACAATTCATCGCGCAGATGGGCCAGATCATGGGCGCCGCGCGGCTTGTCGCGGTATTTGCCCTCAAAGCCCAGCGACAGGCAGGCGTAGAACAGCTCCAACTCGCGGCGGTGCAGACGGGGGTCGCCCAGCATGGTGTCGAGCAGCTCGAACAGTCGGTCGGGGCCGCCCGCGTCGGGGTCGATCTGGGCCGTCAAGCCGTCCTGCGCCCAGGCGCAGCGGGCGCCCCAGGGGGTGGCGCGAACCACGTCGTCCAAGGTGGCGCAGAGCGCGAAACGGGCGACCCGCAACTCCTCATGCCCCAAACCGGCGGCGGCGCCGTCAGACTCGAATCGACGCAGCGCGGCCAAAGCCAAATCGCGCACGCCGTCGGGATTCTCGTGGGTGGCGCGGTCGCGCAGAGAAGCGGCCAGCGCCAACACCGGGGCGGCGGCGCTCAACAGCGGGTTCAAGGCGTCGCGCAGCCGGGGTTCGGGCGGAAAGGCGGCGGGAGCGGAGGGCGGCGTCGGCGGGGCCGAGAGCGGCTCAAGCGATGGCGGACCAAGCCGCGCTGGCAAAGGCGCGAGCGGCGGCGCGTCGGGGTCGGACTGGCGGGCGGTCAGAAAATTCGGCATGGGTCGTTGGGCGACGCGCGGCTCCCGCCGCGTTCCGTCCGGCGTCGCGCCGTCCCGGCGGGATTCAAGCCACGGCCCGCCGTTGGCGAAACGGTCATCCAACCCCATGCTCTCCGGTCTTTCCGTTCACACGCCCAATCCTGTTGGACAGAGGTATAGCAGGCAAGCTCCGGCGAAGACATCCATCCGGCGCGGTCGGGGCGACAATTGGCCCGACCTTTGCGTGGGGTGGCGCGACATTTCGCCAATGGAGAGGCTCATGCCGAAATTCGACCTCTATGTCGTGCGGCCACCCGAAGGGTTGGCGACCATCACCGCCATATCCGAAGGAAAGCAAAAACAATCCGAAGCGGCTCTGCGCAATCTCAGCCGCTCAGGCTGCGTGGTGAAATCCTTGGGCGATATTGATCTGTCCTTTGTCAAAAGATCCGAGGCGCAGATCAAGATCGAGTTCGCCATCCGCAACATGTTCGCGGCGTCGCCCTACAAGCCGCCCGTTTCGATTGTCTGGTGAGTGGGGGGCGGAGGTCGTTTTGCCGCGCATCGGCAGTTCCTGCCAGAACCGGCAATTTTGACCGGCGGTTTTGACCAGGTCGGGCGCTTCCAGCCGAAGGCGGCGGAACTCATGCGGCGTTCCGCCCTCCTTCTGCCCTCGTCTTTGAAAAGGCTTATGTCAGATTTCCACCTGCATGCCCAATTCGACCACCCGGTTGGGCGGGATGCAGAAATACTCCGACGGGCTGGCCGACAGCTTGGACAGGAAGATGAAGATCGGCTCCTGCCATTTCGGCAGACCGATGGCCAGCCGCGAGCGGATCAGCGTTTCGCGGCTGACGAAATAGGTGGTCTCCATCGACTCGAAGGGCAGGCCGGGGATCTTTTTCTTTTCCAGGGCGTTGGGAAGGTCGGGCTCGTCCTTGAAGCCGAAATGGATGATGAGCCGGTAGAAACCCGCCGAATAGGGTTTCAACTCGAACCGCTGGGCGTCGGGCACATGCGGCACGTCCTCAATGTCCACGGTCAACAAGACGATGCGCTGATGCAGCACCTTGTAATGCTTCAGGCTGTGCAAAAGCCCAGGCGGCAGGCCGCGCGGGTTGCCGGTCAGAAACACCGCCGTGCCCGGAACCCGTTGGATCGAGCCGCCGCGCAAACGCTCCAGCAGAGAATCCAGCGGCAGCGCGTCTTCGGCCAGCCGTTGCCGCACCACTTCGCGTCCGGCCCGCCACGTCGCCATCAGCAGGAAGACCAGCGCGCCGATGACCAGCGGGAACCAACCGCCCTCTTCCACCTTGATGAGGTTGGACAGGAAAAAAGCGGCGTCGACCGACAAAAAGACCAAGGCGGCCAACGCCGCCTGCCACAGCGGCCAGCGGCCCAGACTGCGGGCGACCTTGTAAGCCAGCAGGGTGGTGGCGACCATGGTGCCGGTCACGGCGATGCCGTAGGCGGCGGCCAGATTGCTGGACGTCTTGAAGCTCAGCACCAGAGCCAGCACGCCGACCAGCAGCACCCAGTTGATCTGGGGCATGTAGATCTGGCCCTTCTCATGCTCCGACGTGTGGCGGACCTCCATGCGCGGCAGATAGCGCAGATGCATCGCCTGCAACGTCACCGAATAAGCCCCGGTGATGACCGCTTGACCGGCGATCACCGTGGCGGCGGTGGCCAGCAGCACCAGCGGCAATTGCGCCCAATCCGGGGCCAGATGGAAAAAGGGGTTTTCGATGGCCCCCGGCTCGCGCAGCAGCAAGGCCCCCTGGCCGAAGTAACACAGCAGCAGCGAGGGCAGGACCAGCGCGAACCACGCCAGCCGGATCGGCTTGCGCCCGAAATGCCCCATGTCGGCGTACAGCGCCTCGCCGCCCGTCACCGCCAACACCACCGCGCCCAGCAGCAGAAAGCCTTTCCAGCCATGGGTGAGCAGCATCTCCACCGCATGGCTCGGCCACACCGCGCCAAGAACCGCCGGGTATTGAGCGATCTGGCTGATTCCCATCACCGCCAACACCGCGAACCACAGCAGCATCACCGGGCCGAACAGCTTGCCGACCCGTTCCGTCCCGAAGCTTTGCAGAACGAACAGGCCGATCAGGATGGTGACGGTGATCGGGATGACGTATTCGTCGAACACCGGCTCGACCACCTTCAGCCCTTCGACCGCGCTCAACACGGAAATGGCTGGGGTGATGAGGCTGTCGCCGTAGAACAGCGCCGCCCCGACGATGCCGATGGCCATCACCGCGCGGGTCTTGCGATGACCGGGCCGCATGCCGCGCAGGGCCAGCGCGGTGAGCGCCAGAATGCCGCCTTCGCCCTGATTGTCGGCGCGCATGACGAAGACGACGTATTTGACCGTCACGGTGATGATGAGCGCCCAGAAAATCAGCGACAGCACGCCCAGGATGATGCCGGGCGACAGATCGAACCCGCCGCCCTGGGTCAGGCATTCGCGCAGGGTGTAGAGCGGGCTGGTGCCGATGTCGCCATAGACGACGCCCAGCGCCCCCAGCGTCATGGCGCGCAGCTTGGTCGCGTGCTCGCGGTCTGTCATGCTGGCTTCCATCGGCGTTCCTGTCGCTCGTCGCTCGTTTGAAGGGGGATGACCGTGTCGCGATCTTCGATCCCTAATGCGATGACGCGCCGCAAGGCAAGAGCCGAATGAGAAACGCGGAGTCTGGTCGAACGGCTCCCAAATTCAACAATCATATCCTGAGCGTCTTTTCTGGACTTTCCCGCAATCGGGCGCTGGGATGGCTCCCGGCGCAATTAGGGTTCGGAACCGTTGCATCGGCTTTGGCTAAATGCTTCCATCCCTACGTGTGCCAAGCTGTTTCCCGAGCCGGGGGCCATGTCCAACGAAGATCTGTTTGCTCAAGACGACGTCGCCCCACCTCTCGTGGCGGCCAGCGAAGCCAGCCCTTGGCTGGTTCTGGTCGTTGACGATGAGCCGGAGGTCCACGCCGTCACCCGTTTGGTGTTGACCCGGCTGCGCTATCGCGGGCGTCCTCTGAAGCTGTTGAACTGTCTGTCGGCGGCCGACGCCGAACGCGTTTTGCGCGAGACGCCGGACATCGCCATCATCCTGCTCGACGTCGTGATGGAGACGGAGGACGCCGGGCTGCGGTTGGTCCGCACCATCCGCGAAGAGATCGGCAACCAGGCGATCCGCATCATCCTGCGCACCGGCCAGCCGGGTCAGGCCCCGGAAGAGGATGTGGTCCTGGCCTATGACATCAATGATTACAAAGGCAAGTCGGAGCTGACCTCGCAAAAGCTGTTCACCAGCGTGGTCGCCGCCCTGCGCGCCTACACCGACATCGTGGCGCTGGAAACCAACCGGCGCGGCCTGCAACAGATCATTCAATCCACCGACCGCTTGTTCGAGCTGCGCAGCATGCAGCAATTCGCGGCGGGGGTTTTGACGCAACTGTCCGGCGTGCTGCGGGTCAAGCCCGACGCCATCCTGTGCGCCCAGCGTGAGCCGGAGAGCGGTTCCCTGACCGTGCTGGCCGGAGCCGGGCGCTACGCCGACGCGGTGGACAACCCCGACGCCGCGCTCAACCCCGTCGTCGTCGCTGGGATCAGCGAGGCGTTTCGCAGCAAGCGCGGGGTCTATGGCGCCGACGGCTCCACCCTCTACATCCGCGTGCCGGACGGGCATGAAGTCGCCGCCTGGATTCACACCGACCGCCCGCTCGACGGGGTGGACCGCGCGCTGGTCGAGGTGTTCGCGTCCAAGATCGCCATCAGCTTTTCCAACGTCAGCCTGTATGAGCGGTTGCGCGAGGCGAACGAAACGCTGGAGTTGCGGGTCGCCGAACGCACCCGCGCGCTGGAGGAGGCGAACGCCCGGCTGAACCGGCTGGCGACGCTCGATCCGCTGACCGGCGTGTGGAACCGTCGCCGTTTCCTGGAATTGGCTGGGGCGGAATTGGGGCGCGCGCGCCGCTATGGCCGCCATCTGGGGATTTTCCTGCTCGACCTTGACCGTTTCAAGCTGGTCAACGACACCTACGGCCATGCGGCGGGGGACGAGGTGTTGCGCACGGTGGTCAAGCGCACGCGGGAAGCGTTGCGGGCGTCGGACCACATCGCGCGTTTTGGCGGCGAAGAGTTCGTCGTTCTGTTGCCGGAAACCGACGAGGAGGGAACCTCCATCGTCGCCGAACGGGTGCGCGTTTCGTTGGCGCAGACGCCGGTTCTGACGGACGGGCGGGCCGTGCCGATCACCGGAAGCATCGGAGTCGCCAACTGGCTGCCGGATGAGGCGTCCATCGAGCAGACCCTGCGCCGCGCCGACAGCGCGCTCTACGCCGCCAAACAGACGGGCCGCAACCGCGTGGAACGCGGTTGACGGCGGCGGGCTTGTCGCAAGAGGTCAAAGATTCGCCGCAAAATGTTGCGCCGCCACCGTTGAACCCATAGGCCGTAAGAGATACTGATAGCTTCGGCAATCAGGCCGAGTTGGGCGCACATTCATGTGGCATGATTACACGCAGGCACTCATCACCGCGTTCGGGTTGGCTGGTCTTGGTTTCGCCATCGCCAAACTCGTTGTGGTGTTCGGCGAACGGGCCATCGAGAAACGGCATGGCACGTCTGGCGTGCGCGACGCCATTGTGCGGCGCGCCAAGCTGGAAACCAAGTTCGAGGCGCGCCGCAGCGACCGCGTGGCCGAGTTGAAGAAGGCCGACGACGCGGTCGAGGATGCGCTGCGTCGCCGCAAGGTGCTGGAACGGCAGATGAAAGACTCGCAGATGGCGGGCGAACGGCTGGTTCGTCTGATCGGCGAGGAGGTCAAGGGCACGCCTTGCTACATCGCCATGGTGGTCAACAAATATGTCGGGACCGCCACCTTCCAGCAGAAGCCCCACGCCTACATCGACCCGCACTGGTCTCAGCCGCAGATGGTCGAGGTGTGGGCCAAATCAATGACCGACGCGCGGGCGGAGGTCGAACGGCGTTTCCCTCCAGCCTTCGGCTATGTCATCACGCGCATGCAGGATGTCGGGGCCGCCGACACTTCGACCGCCAAGGCTGGCTGAGGACGACGCATCATGGCTTTTCTGTTCGCGGGGCTGGTTGGATTCGCTTCCCTGGCGGTGTCCTTGCTGTTGGCGTTGCGTCGTCTGAAGACGTCGGAGGAGCGCATCGCCAACGCGGTCAGCCGCAAGCAAACGCAGGTCGAGCGCATCAAGAAGATCGCCCGCGTCACGTTGCAGCAGGCGCGCGATCTGCGCGACGCCCGCCGTCGCAAAAGCATGGCGGAATTGGGGTGCGAGGAGTTGGAGCAGCGCTTGAAGGCGGCGGGGGCGGCGGATCGCCGGGTCTATGTGTTGGACGACCGGCGCACCGACACCGACGCGGCCTGGATCCTGCGAATCGTCAACATCGAATACAGCAAGCGGGTCAACGCCGACCTGGATCCCATCGCCCTGGACAGTTGGAAGCGTGGTCGCCGTTTCCTGGTCTGGGCGCAGGATGAGAAAAAAGCGCGGGAAAAGGCCAACTCGCGGTACCCCGAACAAAAGGGCTTCGCGATCATGGAGGTCGGGCCGCAACGCTAATGATTGACCGGCGGATCATCCGCTTGCGACCGTTTGACGCATCTGACATGAATCAAGGATCGGGGTGCGCTTGGGGTGTGACATCAGAGCGTCACATAGGGGTTGCTCCCGATGGGATGAGCGGTTGTTCATCGCTCTTTTCGCTACCATGTTGAAACCATCTTGTCGCACCATAGTCCGGTAGGCAGGGTTGATGGTGGAGGCCAATGATGGACGTCATTCTGCTCGGTGGTGCGATGGCCGTGGTTCTGGCCGGTGTGATCGCGACTCTTCCGGCGCTCAAGCCGGTTCCGATCCGCAGCCGTGACCGGCGCCGGTCGCGCCGGTAAGGCGCGCTTTCAACGCCTTAGGGCGTTGGCGGCATGATCGTGTTGAGGAAGCGCGACACCAGACTGGCGACCTGCCGGTGAATGGCGGCGCGGTCCCGTCCGTGGCCGTCGCGACAGATCATCCCATCCCCTGGCCGGTTCGCCTCCAACAAGGGGATGGCGTCCGCTTTGCAGACATTCAAGAAACTGAAATGGCTGGCGTCCTCGATGGCGGCGTAGTGTGTCGTCGCGGCGGGCATCTGGTCGGCCAGATGACGCGACTCCAGAGCCACAGGCATCCGCGCGTCGCCGGGACCGGCGGCGATCACCAACGCTGGCGTCGTCATGGCGGCGAGGCTGGCCGGATCGAATCCCTGTGACAAGCCCAGATCCAGCGTGACGATGGCCTGGACGCGCGCGTCCGCCAAGGGTTGCGACAGCGCGGCCAAATCTTCGGCGCCGGGCTGATCGGCGCCGATCTCGCGCCCACAGGCGGCCATCTCGGGATGGGCCTTGCAGGATTTCGCAAACCGCTGCGGGTCGAAGCGACCGCCCGCCAGCGCCACGGCGGTCCAACCACCCAGGGAATGGCCGATCACCGCCGCGCGCTGCGGCGCAAGACTGGGGCTGAGTCGCGGATCGTCGTTCAGCGCGTCGATGACGCGGCTGACGTCGCGCGGGCGTTCCCACAATTTGACCGCGCCGGGCGGAGCCATGTCGCGGCTGGTCGTTCCCGGATGGTTGGCGGCGGCGACGACATAGCCATGCGCCGCCAGATCCGCCGCCAACCATTGTTCGTTGGTCCAGTTGCCGCCATAGCCGTGCGACAGCACGACCAATGGGTGACGGCCCGGCTGCGGAACCGCGTCCACCAGCGCCGACACGCCGACGAAGGCCGGGTTGTCGCCGATCAGCGTGGCGTTTTGGCGGGGATCGTTGGTCGGGTACCAGACGGCGACCTCCAGGGCGCGATGCTGCGCCGTTTCCGGCACGGCCATCTTGCGGAAACCGACGGCGGGCGCGTCGGCGGCCCAGGCGGAACCGGCCTGGAAGGCCGCCATCGCCGCCATCAGGGCAAGCGGGATCCATCGGGAAGGGGCGGTTGGTCCCATCACGCGGTTTCTCCAGACACAAAAGAGGGGATCAAAAGAGGGGGTCAGCGATCCAGGTTGCGGATCGCGCGGTTCAGCTCGAACTCTTTGGACGCGACGAAGGCCTCGCACCCGGCGATGCGTTTTTCAAAATCACGGAAGCGCTGGGTCAGCCCGGCCAGACTGCGGTCGGGCTTGGTGGACACGGTGCGCCAGAAGGCTTCCTCTTCCGGGTTGCGGTAGAGCTGTTGCGGGCGCACCGGCAGGGCCATCATGGCGATTCCATAGCCGATCATCAGCGGGAAGGCGAAGAAACACAGCCCCACCCCCACCGCCAACCGGATGGCGAGCGGCTTGACCCCGAAATAATCGGCGATCCCGGCGCACACGCCGCCCAACACGCCCTGTTGCGGGTTCCGATAAAGCCGGTGCGGGTTGGGCGATTCAAACGGGGAGCCGTGAGGGGAGCCGGGGGGAGGCGACGAGCGGTCCATGATGGTCGTGCCCTTCTGTTAGATTTTGTTTCGCCAGGCGGGCGCTTCGCTGTCGAGCACCCGTTCCAGCGCGTGAATGCGGCCTTCCAGCCGGTTGGCGATCTCCCACAGTTCGGCGAGCAGTTGCTCGTCCTGCGCGCTCAGGCCGCGTTGGGCGCGCCATTGCGTGATGTAGTGGAAGACGATCCAAACCGGCGCCACCACCACCATGAACAGAACGCCGATGACGAACGCGAAGAACCCCATGGTCGATGGGCCTTTCCAGCCGGAGAGTCAGGATCAGGTGGCGCGGCGGGCGGCGATGCGGGCCTTCAGCGCGGCCAACTCGCCTTCCACCTTGTGGGTCGCCTCAAGCTCGGCCATTTCCTCGACCAGGCTCTTGGTCCGGCCAAGGTCGTAGGATTCGACGCGGCCTTCCATCTCGTCCAGATTGCGTTCGACCTGCTCGAAACGGGACAGCGCCTCGTTGATGCGGTCGTCGTGCAGGCTGCCGCGCAGCTTCACCCGGTTGGCGGCGGTCTGGGCGCGGGCGGTCAGCGCCTTTTCCCGGTTTTTGGCGTCGGTCAGCTTGGCCTGAAGCCGCCCGATGTCCTCGTTGGCCTTGGACAGCGCCGTTTCGACATGGATCAATTGCTCGGTCAAGGCGTCGGCCTCTTCGGCGATTTTGGATTTGGCGAGCAGGCAGCCCTTGGCCAGATCCTCGCGGTCGTGGGTCAGGGCCAGTTCGGCCTTGCGGTCCCACTCGTCGCGCTCACGGCGCAGATCGGCGACGCGGCGTTCGATCTCCTTCTTCTCCGCGATGATCTTGACGGTGGAGGAGCGGACCTCGACCAGCGTGTCCTCCATCTCCTGGACGATCAGGCGGATCAGCTTTTCCGGCTCTTCGGCGCGGTCCAGCAGGGAGTTCAGGTTCGACTGCACGATGTCGGTCAGGCGGGAAAAAATGCTCATGATCGGTGTCCTGTCGTTCAGCCGAGGATGGCGCCGACGACGATGCCGGCGAAGAAAAACAACCAGCTTTCCGCTGGGCGGGAGGCCAGAAACAGGCGGGCGCGCTGAAGCAGCGGGCCGACGTCGCTGTAACGGCGGCGATAGTCGTTGAAGTCGGTCATGGGTGATCTCCTTCCATGCGTCTCCCATCGCAACCGTCGTGCCAATCCCGCGCGGCGGGGGCGACGCCTTGCAAAGGCTGGGTTTTCCCCGGTCAGGCTGGGCATGGGACGGCTTGCCGAGTTGTGGATTTCGCGATAATTTGGTGAAACAGACGATAAAGTAGTAGAATTTGCGATGATGACCGCGCCGCCGCCCCTGTTGGGGGAATCCCCCGCCTTCCATGCGGCGCTGGCCCATGTCTCGCGGGTGGCTCCGCTGGAGCGTCCGGTGCTGGTGATCGGCGAGCGCGGCTCCGGCAAGGAGTTGATCGCCGCCCGGCTGCATTACCTGTCGCGGCGCTGGGACCGGCCCTTCGTGAAGGTCAATTGCGCGGCTTTGCCGGAAAGCCTGCTGGATTCCGAACTGTTCGGGCATGAGGCCGGGGCCTTCACCGGGGCCACCCGCCGCCAGATCGGGCGGATCGAACAGGCCGACGGCGGCACCCTGTTTCTCGACGAAATCGCCACCGCGTCCCCCGCCGTGCAGGAAAAGCTGCTGCGCGCCGTCGAGTATGGCGAGATCGAGCGGGTGGGCGGGCGCACGGCGACGGTGGATGTCCGGGTGATCGGCGCGACCAACGGCGATCTTCCGGCGCTGGCCGAGGCTGGGCGGTTCCGCGCCGATCTTCTGGACCGGCTGGCCTTCGACGTGGTGACGCTGCCGCCCCTGCGCGCCCGGCCCGAGGACGTCGCCCTGCTGGCCGGTCACTTCGCGGTGGCCATGGCGCGGGAGTTGGGGCGGTCTGTGTTTCCCGGCTTCACCGACGCGGCGCTTGAGACTTTGCAGGGCCATGACTGGCCGGGCAACGTGCGCGAACTGCGCAATGCGGTCGAACGCTCCGTCGCCGCCGCTGAACCGGACTCGCCGGTCGCCGCGATCATTCTGGACCCCTTCGCCTCGCCCTGGCGTCCGCAGCCGACGCGGCTGTCGGTTGAACCGTTGGTGGAGCCGCCGCCACCCCTTTCCGACGACGCGCCCGGCGGCTTGCTGGAGGAGTTGCGGGCGTTTGAGGCCGGGAAGCTGCGCGCGGCGTTGGAGCGGCACCGTTTCAACCAGCGCCAGACCGCCGACGCGCTGGGGTTGGGCTATCACCAGCTTCGCGGGATGCTGAAGAAGCACGGCTTGATCGGTTGAGCCGTGTCGCGGGGTTTGGGTGTGCGAAGCGTCATTCTTTCGCCACGGTCGCCGGGCAAATGATCGGCGGCCCGTTGCGGCCCTTTCCGCCGCGCGGTGGCGGGGGTTATATGGCGGGGATGCGGCGCGCGGCGTCGCAGTCGCCAACGCAAGGGGCTGGAAGCGCGCCGTGACCGCCGACCGACCGGATCAGCTTTTCGCGGGACCGCGCCCCGGCCACGCCGCCAAAACCGCGAAGACCGGGGGCAAGACCGCCGGATCCAAGCGGCCCGGCGGCGGGAAAGCCGCGCGCTTCTCTCTGGCGACGCTGCCGATCTTTGGCAAGCGCGGGGCGGGGAGTGCGCCGCCGCCGCCCTCTTATCCGCCGCCGCCTCCCCCTCCCAAGCCGCCGCGCAAGGCCGCCAAACCGCCGCCCAACCGTATGCCGTCCAACCGCAGCGAGCGGGCCGGGCTGTGGGTTGGCGTTCTGATTCATTGGGGCTTGGTGGTCGGCATCTGGTGCGGCGTTGGGCTGGGCGCGGTGTTGGCCTATTTCGCGCTGGATTTGCCGGACATTTCCAAGGTGGCGCAGTTCGAGCGGCGGGCCTCCGTCACCGTGCTGGCCGCCGATGGGACCGAGTTCGCGCGCTTTGGCGATCTGCACGGCACGACGCTGGGCGTGAAGGATCTGCCGCCGCATCTGATTCACGCCGTGCTGGCGATCGAGGATCGGCGGTTCTATTCTCATTTCGGCATCGATCCGATTGGCTTGGCGCGCGCGGTCTACGTCAATTGGCGCTCCGGTCGGGCGACGCAGGGCGGCTCGACCATCACCCAGCAGCTCGCCAAGAATCTGTTTCTGACGGCGGAAAAATCGCTGAAGCGCAAGATCCAGGAGGCGATGCTCGCGCTGTGGCTGGAACACCGCTTCACCAAGGACCAGATCCTCACCGCCTATCTGAATCGGGTCTATCTGGGGGCGGGAACCTTCGGGGTGGACGCGGCCTCGCGCACCTATTTCGGCAAACCGGCGACTCAGGTGGACATGCGCGAATCCGCCGTTCTGGCGGCGTTGCTGAAGGCCCCCTCGCGCTACGCCCCCACCGCCAACCCGGACGAATCCGCCGAACGCGCCCGCATCGTTCTGCTGGCGATGGCCGACGCCGGGTTCATCACCGCGCAAGAGGCGGAAACCGCCCGCACCACCCCGCCCGCGCCGCGCCGCAAGCCGGGCGGCGATGGCCGTTATTTCGCCGACTGGGTGACGGATCTGGTGTCGGGCTTCGTCGGGGCCGATCACGGCGACGTCGTCGTGCGGACCACGCTGGATTTGAAGATGCAGCGCGCCGCCGAACAGCGGCTGGAAACGCTGTTGTCCTCCTCCGGTCCCGCCGCCAACGTGCGGCAGGGGGCCTTGGTCGCCATGGCCCCCGACGGCGCGGTGCGGGCGCTGGTCGGCGGGCGCGATTATGACAGCAGCGAGTTCAACCGCGCCACCCAGGCGATGCGCCAACCGGGATCGGCCTTCAAGCCCTTCGTCTATCTGGCCGGGCTGGAGGCGGGATTGACGCCGGAAACCCTGATCGACGACGCGCCGATCCAGATCGGCGCCTGGAGTCCCGGCAATTACGACGGCAAATTCCGGGGGCCGATCACGCTGGCGAGCGCGCTGGCCCATTCGTCCAACACCGCCACCGTCCGGTTGATCGAGAAGGTCGGCACCGACCGCGTGCGCCGCATCGCCGCCGCGCTGGGCATCGGCACGCCGATGATTAAGGATCTGTCGCTGGCGCTCGGCACCAGCGAGGTGACTCTGTTCGATCTGGTTCGCGCCTATGCGGGCATCGCCAACCGGGGCGCGCCGGTCTGGGCCTACGCCATCAGCGAGATCAAGGGGGCGGATGGCGCGGTGCTCTACCGCCGCCAGGGCGGCGGGTCCGCCGCCGTCGTCGATCCGGCGCTGGCCGTGCAGTTGGCGCGGATGATGAGCGGGGTGATCGAGTTCGGCACCGGCAAAAGCGCCAGGCTCGACCGCCCGGCGGCGGCGAAGTCCGGCACGACGCAGGAATACCGCGACGCCTGGTTCGTCGGCTTCACCGCCGATCTGGTCGCCGGGGTGTGGCTGGGCAACGACAACAACGAAGCGATGAAGAAAGTCACCGGCGGCACGCTGCCCGCCAAGCTGTGGCAGGGCTTCATGATGGACGCCCACGCGGGCAAACCGCCGCGCCCGCTGCCCGGTCTGGACGGCGCGCCCGCCTGGAACGCGCCGATGGCGTCGGCGGGCGGCTTGCCCGGCGTCAGTCCAGTCAGTTCAGCGGTTCAAGGCCCGGTGGCGATCCCGCGCGAGGAGAGCGGCGGCATCGGCTCGCTCATCAGCAAACTGACCGGCGGCGGCAGCGCGCCGAAGGTTCAGTATGATTACGGAACGTCGCAGCGGTAGGGCGTGTCCAGGCGCGCGACGATCCCCCGGCCCACGGCGACGCCCATGGCGAAGCAGCCTTGCAGGAGATAGCCGCCGGTCGGGGCCTCCCAATCCAGCATTTCACCGGCCAGGAAAACGCCGGGCGCGCGTGTCAGCATGAACTGGTCGTCCAACTCCGACAACAGCACGCCGCCCGCGCTGGAGATGGCGCGGTCGATGGGGCGGACGCCGGTCAGCGGCATGGGCAGCGCCTTCAGGCTGCGGGCCAGCGCCGCCGGGTCGGACAGGGCGGCGGCGGGGGTGAATTCGCGCAGCAGGGCGGCGCGGACGCCGGTCAGGCCCAGCGCCTTTTTCAGGAAGGTCGCCAGCGATTCGGCCCCGCGCTGGCGCAGGCGGTTGAGAAGCACCGCTTCGGTCAGATCGGGCAGCAGGTCGAGCGTCAGGATGGCGTGGCCGTCCGCCGCGACGGCGTCGCGCAGCGGAGCGCTCAGCGCGTAGATTGCGCCGCCTTCGATGCCGCTGTCGGTGATGACGAACTCGCCCTTGATCCGCCGCCCGGCGGCGGACAGACTGACGCTTTTCACCGGCTGCCCGGCGAAGCGGGCGCGCAGATGGTCGGACCAGGGAACCTCAAACCCCATGTTGGACGGGCGGAACGGGGCGATCTCCACCCCGCGCGCGGCCAAAATCCCGGTCCATCGCCCGTCGGAGCCGGTGCGCGGCCAGCTCGCCCCGCCCAGCGCCAGCAGGGTGGCGCGAGGGGCCAGCGTGATGGCTTCGCCGTCGGCGTTTTCCACGGTCAGCCGCCCGTCGGCGTCCCAGCCGGTCCAGCGGTGGCGGCGGCGCAGGGCGACGCCCAGCCCGTCCAACCGGCGCAGCCACGCCCGCACCAGGGTGGACGCCTTCATGCCGACCGGAAAAACCCGCCCGCTGCTGCCGACGAAGGTCTCGACGCCCAGACCCGCCGCCCAATCGCGCAAGGCGTCGGGCGGAAAATCGGTCAGCAGGCGGCGGAACAGCGGTTCGGCGGCGCCATAGCGCGGCAGGAAACGGTCGAGCGGTTCGGAATGGGTGAGGTTCAGGCCGCCGCGCCCGGCCAGCAGCAGCTTGCGCGCCGGGCTGGGCGTTTGGTCGAAGATGACGACGCGCAACCCGGCGCTGGCCGCGATCTCCGCCGCCATCAGCCCGGCGGGACCGGCGCCGATCACCGCGACGTCGGGAGACGGGGCGGGGGATGGGGCGGGGGAGGGCATGGCGGGCTTTCGGGTGAGCGTGCGCGGCGGCTTTGCCCCCTCCCTAACCCTCCCCCGCTGTCGCGGGAGAGGGGACAGGCGGCGAAGAGGCAAACGCCCTCTCCCGCGCAGCGGGGGAGGGAGGGACCCGCGCGTCAGCGTGGGAGGGAGGGGGCAGGCGCGAGCGGGCGATCAAGCGTCCGCCCCGATCATTCCTCTTCGTCCTGCGCCACCTCGTCGGCGAGGTCGGCGGCGAGGTCGGCGAAATAGCCGGCGTCCACCTCCATGCCGTTTTCTTCGCAGATGCGCATGAAGACGCGGTAGGCGTGCAGAATCGCGACGTCAAGAACGGCGAGGTCGGCCTCTTCGCTGTGGCGATCCGTGACCTCCCGCTCTTGCAGGGTGGCGACGATGTCGTGCGCGGCGGCTTGCAGAACCGCGTCCATGGCTTGTTTGTGCTGGTTCGACATCGCGGGGGCGTCCTTATCTCCGGTCGTTGTTCGTCGCCCCATCGGACAGGACCGGCGCACAGGCCGATGGGGGTGGCCGACGTCGCGGCGGGCGTCAGGCGCGCTTGGGGCGCCGGGCTTCCGCGACAATCAGCCTCCCCCTTGTTGTAGAACCCTTTCCCAGCGACGAACAAGCCCCTTGCGGCGCTTTTACATGACGCCCTTGCGGCGCTTTACACCACGCCCTTGCGGGCGATGGCCAGGGCTTGCGCCACCACCTCGGCGTCGCCGATGTGGTTGGCCAGCAGCAGGATCAGCTTGGCGTTCAGCATGGCGCTCTGGTCGGGCGTCAGGTCGCGGTGGCTGTCGATCAGGGCCTGATAGACGTCGTCGGGGGCGGCGAATCGGGTGTCGGTGACAAGCGAGGCCATGGGGACGGAACTCCTGAAAACAGACAAGGAATGGTCAGCGACCGACGGCGCGGTTCAGCGCGGCGGACAGGGCGGCGGCGTCGAAGGCGCGCCAGCGGGCGGCGACATGCTGGTCGGGGCGGATCAGATAGACGCTGCCGGGCGTCAGGTCATAGCGCTCGCGCATCCGCCCGGCGCTGTCCACCAACTCGTTGGCGTGTCCGCTGCGGCGGTCGGTGACGGCGCGCCAGACCAGCGGCAGCGGCCCACGGGCCAGATCGTCCAGCGCGGCGGCGACCGTCGCCGGAACCGGCTCCGTCCCGGCGGCGTAGAGGACGACGAAGCGCCCGTCCAGCGCGTCCATCAGCCAACCGGCTTGGCCGTCGCGTTCCACCGGCGCGTCGGTGGCGGGGGCGCCCGGAACCATCTTGCCGCCGAAGACGTCACGGTCGGGCGTGTTGAGCGGGCTGTCGAGGTAGGTGGTCGGGGTGGACAGGCGCCCGGAATTCACCAGGGAGCGGGCGAAGGGAAACTCCTCGGCCAATTCCAGCACGGCGTCGCGGAACATGCGGCTCATCGCGCTTTTCGGGGTGATGAAGTCGGTGGAGCGGGTGGAGTTGAGGATGTTCTCCTTCGCCGCCGCCACCCGTTCGTCGGAATAGCTGTCGAGCAGGCTTTCCGGGGCCAGCCCGTCGATGACCAGCTTCAGTTTCCAGGCCAGATTGTCGGCGTCGGGCACACCGCTGTTGGCCCCGCGCGCGCCGAACGGCGACACCTGATGCGCCGAATCGCCCGCGAAAAACACCCGGCCCGCCCGGAAATTGTCCAGGCGGCGGCATTGGAAGGTGTAGACCGACACCCATTCCAGCTCGAACTGGGCATCGTCGCCCAGCATCGCCTTCAGGCGGGGGATGACGCGCTCGGGCTTCTTTTCCTCCTCCGGGTCGGCGTCCCACCCCAGTTGGAAGTCGATGCGCCACACATTGTCAGGCTGCATGTGCAGCAGGGCCGATTGCTTGCGGTGGAACGGCGGGTCGAACCAGAACCAGCGTTCGGCGGGGAAGTCGGCCTTCATGATGACGTCGGCGATCAGGAAGCGGTCCTTGAACACCTCCCCCTGGAACTCCAGCCCCAGCATCTTGCGCACCGAGGATTTCGCCCCGTCGCAGGCGATCACCCAATCGGCCTCCAGCGCGTAGACCCCGTCGGGGGTTTCCACCTGCAAGACGGCGTGGTCGGCCTCCTGCTTCACGGACAGGACGCGCGACAGCCAACGCAGGTCGATGAGATCCTGCTTTTGGGTCTCGGCGACCAGATAATCCTCCAGGTAATATTGCTGAAGGTTGATGAAGGCCGGGATCTTGTGGTCCGGCTCCGGCAGCAGGTCGAATTGATAGACCAGACCGTCGCCGTTGAAGACCTTGCCGATCTTCCACACCACGCCCTTGTCGATCATCCGTCGCCCGGCCCCCAGCCGGTCCCACACCTCCAACGCGCGCTTGGCGTAGCAGACTGCGCGGCTGCCGACGCTGACCGTGTCCTCGGCGTCGATCACCACCACCGGCACGCCCTTTTGCGCCAGATCGATGGCGGCGGTCAGGCCGACCGGCCCGGCCCCGACGACGACCACCGGATGACGGGGCCGCGCGCCGGTGCGCTGCTCCACCGACGGCTGGTAGGGAAATTTCGGATAGCTGTAGGCCGCATGCATGGATGTTTCCCCCTGGGGATGGCTTTGGGCGGATTGTTATTGTTGCGAACGATACAGTTTCATTTGATACCAATCAAGCGCGGATCTTGTCCCCATCATAACACGATACAGACATGCTCATGATGGCGGAAAATCAGTATCGCGTACAGCGCGGCGGCGGTGTAGCGTGACCCGGCCTATAAGCCGTTTGCGACCGACGAGGATGTTCCGATGAGCCTGCCGCGCCCTGCCGTCTACGCGATTGACGGCGTCGTTCCCGTGATCGACCCGACCGCCTTCGTCCACCCCTCGGCGGTGCTGATCGGCGACGTGGTGGTTGGCCCGAACTGCTACGTCGGCCCTTGCGCCAGCCTGCGCGGCGATTTCGGGCGCATCCTTCTGGAGGCGGGCAGCAACGTGCAGGACAATTGCACCATGCACGCCTTTCCCGGCCATGACGCGATCATCGAGCTGGACGGCCATGTCGGCCACGGCGCGGTGCTGCACGGCTGTGTGGTCAAGCGCGGCGCGCTGGTCGGCATGAACGTGGTGGTGATGGACGGCGCGGTGATCGGCGAACAGGCCATCGTCGCCGCCATGGCCTTCGTCAAGGCGGGTTTCATCGTGCCGCCGCGCACGCTGGTTGCCGGTCTGCCAGCCAAGGTGATGCGGGACTTGAGTGCGCAGGAGATCGCCTGGAAGGCGGAAGGAACCCGGGAGTATCAGCGGCTGGCGGAACGCTCGCTCGCCACCATGGTCGCCTGCGAGGCGCTGACCGCCGAGGAGCCGAACCGCCCCCGTGTGGACGCCGGAACCGTCCAGCCGCTGCACCGGACCAAGGGCGGTTGAATCAGGCGCCGTCGTCTTCGTCTCCGGCGCCCTGGCGGGCGGGGGCCGCCGCCAATTCGTCGGCGCGGGCCTGCAAGCGGGTCAGCAACTGGTCGAGCGTCGCCCGTTCTTCGTCCGACAGGGCGGTGGTCAACTCGGCTTCATAGGCCAGGGCCATCGGCACGATTTCCGCGTAGATGGCCAAGGCCTTGGCGGTCAAAGTCAGCAACGCCTTGCGGCGGTCGGCGTCGCCCGATTCGCGCAGGATCAGGGCGGAGTCCAGCATCCGGCTGATGGCCCGGCTGACCTGCACCTTGTCCATCGCCGTGCGCTGGGCGATTTCCCCGGCGCTCAGCGTTTCGCCGCCGCCCAGCACGGCGATGATCCGCCATTCCGGGATGGTGATGCCGAACCGCGTTTCATAAAGCTTGGCCACCGTGTGGCTGACCGTGTTGGCCAACACCGACAGGCGGTAAGGCAGGAAGCGCGTCAGGTGCAGCGACGCCGAAGCGGGCTTGGCGGAGCGGGAACGGCGGACGGGCGGCATGGGCGGGCTTCTTGAGCAAAGAGGGCGGGGCGAACCGGCTGCCGAAACGTTGCAGCGCTGAAAATCCATCCTGACCCGGAATTTTGTGCTTGCAACAGTTTCAAACGAAACTATCTTGTCAACATACGACAACCGGGCGGAAAAGCCCGCCACCGATCCCCGTGGGAGGACGCATTGAAGAACTGGATCTCGTTCCCGAAGGTCGAAGGCACCGCGACCCGTCAGGCCCATGTCCGGCTTCCCGCCGGAACCTATGAGCGGGAGGTGGGGCGCGAGGGGTTCTTTGGTCCCGCCACCCAGTTTCACCACGCCCACCCGCCCACCGGCTGGACCCGCTTCGACGGGCCGCTGCGCCCGCGCGCCTTTGATCTGAACAAGGCCGACCAACCGCTGGATTGCCCGCTGTCGGCCCCCAGCCTGATGGGCAACGCCGCGACGCAGGTCCGGCTGTGGCGGTTCAAGGGCAAGATGGAGCATCTGGTCCGCAACGCCGACGGCGACGATCTGCTGTTCTTCCACCAGGGCGGCGGCGAACTGTTTTGCGATTATGGTCATCTGACGGCGGTGGAGGGCGATTACGTCGTCCTGCCGCGCAACACGGCCTGGCGGCTGGAGAGCGAGGGCGGGGCGACCGTGCTGATGGTGGAGGCGACGAACGACGCCTACCGCCTGCCCGCCAAGGGCATCGTCGGCGCCCACGCCATCTTCGATCCGGCCATGCTGGACGTCCCGCTGCTCGACGACGCCTTCCAAAGCCAGAAGAGCGAGCGCGAAACCCACATCCGCGTGCGCAAGCGCGGGCAGGTCTGTTCGATGACCTACCCGTTCAACCCGCTGGACGCGGTGGGTTGGCACGGCGATCTGGCCCCGGTGCGGCTGAACTGGCGCGACATCCGCCCGTTGATGAGCCACCGCTACCATCTGCCGCCGTCGGCGCACAGCACCTGGGTGGCCAATCGCTTCATCGTCTGCACCTTCGTGCCGCGCCCCATCGAATCGGACCCGGAGGCGCTGAAGCTGCCCTATTACCATTCCAACGAGGATTACGACGAGGTCCTGTTCTACCACCAGGGCCAGTTCTTCTCGCGGGACAACATCCACCCCGGCATGGTCACGTACCACCCCTCGGGCTTCCCGCACGGGCCGCATCCGAAGGCCTACGAGACGGCGCAGAAATACGACCGCAAGGAAACCGACGAGGTCGCGGTGATGATCGACACCCGCGACCCGCTGGACGTCTACGCCGCGATGGAAGACGCCGAATGGTCCGGCTACGCCGACAGTTGGAAGACGAAATAAGGGCCGCGCAGGCCTTGCGGCTGCAAAGATCACGAGGGAAGAGACAACGATGAAGCTGGCGAGTTTGAAGGCGGGCGGGCGCGACGGAACCCTGGTGGTGGTGGCGCGCGACCTGTCCCGCGCGCAGGAGGTTCCCGCCATCGCCCGGACGCTGCAAGCGGCGCTGGACGATTGGGCGGCGCTGGCCCCAAAGCTGGAGGCGGTCTACGCCGGGCTGAACGCCGACCCGGCGGCGGGGGTTCCCTTCGACCCGGCGCAGGCGGCTTCGCCGCTGCCGCGCGCCTATCAGTGGGCCGACGGTTCGGCCTACGTCAACCATGTGGAGTTGGTCCGCAAGGCGCGCGGGGCGGAAATGCCGCCCAGCTTCTGGACCGACCCGCTGATGTATCAGGGCTGTTCGGACGGCTTCCTCGCCCCGACCGACCCGATCCCGGCGGCGACGGAAGCCTGGGGCGTCGATTTCGAGGCGGAAATCGCCGTCGTCACCGACGACGTGCCGATGGGCGTGTCGGCGGACGCCGCGCGCGGCCACATCAAGCTGTTGATGCTGGTCAACGACGTGTCGTTGCGCAACCTGATCCCGGCGGAGCTGGGCAAGGGCTTCGGCTTCTTCCAATCCAAACCGGCGTCGAGCTTCTCCCCCGTCGCGGTGACGCCGGACGAGCTGGGCGCGGCCTGGGACGGGGCCAAGCTGCATCGTCCGCTGGTGTCGCGGCTGAACGGCGACCTGTTCGGCGCGCCCGACGCGGGCGTGGACATGACTTTCGACTTCCCGACCCTGGTGGCCCACGCCGCCAAAACCCGCCATCTGGCGGCGGGCAGCGTCGTCGGCTCCGGCACCGTGTCCAACAAGCTGGACGGCGGCCCCGGCAAGCCGGTGTCGGAGGGCGGCGTGGGTTATTCCTGTCTGGCTGAACTGCGCACCATCGAAACCATCGCGTCGGGCGCCCCGAAAACCCCGTTCCTGCGCTTTGGCGACCGCGTGCGCATCGAGCTGTTCGACGACTCTGGCGCCAGCGTCTTCGGCGCCATCGACCAGGAGGTCGTCCGCTACGACGGCCCGTAAAGGCGTTTGTCGCGCTGGTGGCGTTTTGAACTCCCCAACCCCCTGTCCGGTTCGGACGGGGGTTTCTTTTTTGGAGCGTGCGACGGGGAAGCTTACTCCGCCGCTTCGTCCGCCGCGCGGTCGCCGGTGTAATGGTCCGGCCAATGCGTGCGCACGACCTCGCCGTCGCTGGAAAAAATGTGGCACATGTTGAGCAGGGTCGGGCGTTCTTTGCCGTCCTGGACGCTGCGCCCTTCGGCTTTCGCCTTGTCAGCCTTCTCGCGGGTCAGGATGGGGAAGACGGTTTGAAAGGCGGTGGTCGCCATCGGTCCCAGCAACTCGACCAGATGGGTGCAGCCCTGCGGGCCGCCCAGCCGATCCTTGACCGCGCGGGTCCAGCCTGGGCCAATCCGCAAACCAACCAGCGCCTGAAAGCGCGGGGTGATCGACGGGCAGGCGCGGTAGGGGCTGTGCTCCGTCACCGCTTCCACCGCGTGAACGGTCAACTGGTCGTCCACGGTCAGGCGCATCCACATCTGGTGGATCGGGTCGCCCGGCTCCATATGACCGCGCTCTTCGGTGTGGAAGGCGTAGCTTTTGACGTCGGTGATGTGGCCTTCGATGTCCCACAACCCATCGGCGCGGCGGAAGCCTTCGCACGTCACCTTGCGGGTGTGGATCGGCGTGCGCGCGGCGGGGGCGGAGAGGGGCATCGGTGCTCTCGGTTCGTCATGTCTGGCGACGGAATGTCCTGTGACATCACGAACTATCGGCGGGGCTGGCCCGTTGGTCAAGCCAACCCCGCCGCAATGCAGCGTTACCTTTGCGTCAATGGCGGGACGCTTAGGCGGATCCCTCCGCCGAATAGCCCGACCCGAACATGAAGGCCTCGCGGTCGCGGATTTCCTCCTCCAGATGGGTGCGGACCACGGCGAACAGGTCGCGAATCGACACCATGCCGACGGCCTCGCCATCGACCGCGACGGGCAGATGGCGGTAATTGTGCCGTTCCATCAACTCCATCGCGGCGATCGCCGGGGAGGAAGGCGGCAGGGTGTCGGGATCGGCGGTCATCACGGTGGACAGCGGCGTGGTCGCCGGGTCCAGACCGGCGGCCACCACCCGCACGGTCATGTCGCGTTCGGTGACGATCCCCTTCAGGGTTCGCCCCTCCGTCACCAGAACGGCGGCGATGCGGCGTTCGGCCATCAGCAGGGCGGCGTCGCGCGCGCTCGCGGTCGGCGGCAGGCACGACAATTCCTGATTCTTGATGACGTCGGGCATCAACTTGCGGGTCGGCATGTGTCCCTCTCCCTCGGCGGTGGATTTTGTGGACAAACGATGCTCTTCAACGCGACTCATGCGTTGCGAAGCGACGATCCTGACAGTTTGTCGCCGTCGCAGTCAATCAATCGAATTGTCCAGAGACTACTCCATTAAGCCGAGTTCTCGGGACCGTCCGCCAAGGATTCAGATCCTTTCGCCGTGTTCGGTCATTTCCCGCTCAAGGCCTTGCGCAATCCATCGAACCCGGCGGTGTAGATCCCGGCGATGACGGTTTTCGCCTCGGCGTCGGGCGCGCCCTTGGCCTTGAAGCGGGACGACCAGACGATTCGGGTGGTTTTGGCGTCCACGGCGGTCAGGCGCAGGGTGGAGACGTAGTTTTCCACCGGCAGCGGGCCGCTGACGATGCTGTAACGCAGCCAATGCTTGGCGGCGGAGACGGCCTGGCGGCGTTCGACGATGGAGCCGCCGCCCTTCAGGGCGATGTCGCGCTCTTGCGCCCCGTCGCGCTGGCGCAGCGTGCAGCCTTCGACCGCCGGGTGCCACGCGGCGATGCCGCAGAAATCGCCGATCTGCGCCCAAACCTGGTCGATGGGCGCGGCGATCCGCGTGGATTCCTTCACCTCCAGCGCCAAGGCCGGTTGCGCGAGCAAAGCCAGAGCGGCGGCGGCCAGATGGATTTTCATGCGCGTGTTCTCCCCCGATGCGGTGCGCGACCGCGCGCCGTGCCGCGCGCGTCGTCGAGGGAGAGTATGAAAAGGCGCACGCCCGCCGCGCAATGAGACGATAGGCGGATGATCCGTGCGCGTGAGGGATCCGCGTGGAGGGTCTTACGCCGCCGTCACCGATTCGCTCAGCACGGCGCGCACGGCGTCGGCGTCGACGTCGCGGCGGGTGAAGGCCTTGCCAATGCCGTTGGCGAGGATGAAGGTGATGCGGCCATCCGACACCTTCTTGTCCTTGGCCATCGACCGGATCAGCTCATCGACGTTCCAGGCGACGCCGGGAATGTCGGTCGGGCGCACCGGCAGGCCGACCGACGCCAGATGAGCGCGGGCGCGCCGCGCGTCCTCCGCCGGGCACAGGCCGAGTTTCACCGACAGGTCGAAGGCCAGCACCATGCCGATGGACACCCCTTCGCCGTGCAGCAGGGTTTGGCCGAAGCCGGTCGCCGCCTCCAGCGCGTGGCCGAAGGTGTGGCCGAGGTTGAGCAGGGCGCGGTCGCCGCTTTCCCGTTCGTCCACGCCGACGATGTCGGCCTTGGCCCGGCAACTGGTGGTGACGGCGTGGCGGCGGGCGGCGCTGTCGCCGTCCACCACGCGCTGGCCGTTGTTTTCCAGCCAAGTGAAGAAGTCAGGCAGGCGGATCAGGCCGTATTTGACCACTTCGGCGTAACCGGCCAACACCTCGCGCTTGGGCAGGGTGTCGAGCGTGGCGGTGTCGGCGATGACCAGCCGGGGCTGGTGGAAGGCGCCGATCAGATTCTTGCCGTGACGGCTGTTGATGCCGGTCTTGCCGCCGACGGAGCTGTCCACCTGCGACAGCAGGGTGGTGGGAACCTGGATGAAGTCGATTCCGCGCAGGGCCGAGGCGGCGGCGAAGCCGGTGATGTCGCCGATCACCCCGCCGCCCAGCGCCAACAGCACGGTGGAGCGTTCGATTCCGCGCCCGAGAATGTCGTCCAGCAGCGTCTGGAAATGGCCGAAATCCTTGGTCTTCTCCCCAGCGGGCAGGATGATGGCGGGGGAGGGGGCGATCCCGGCCTCGATCATCGCGGCGTTCAGGCTGTCCAGATGCAGCGGCGCGACGTTGGCGTCGGTGACGACGATGGGCGCGCGGCCCTTGGTGACGGCGGCGATGCGCTCGCCCGCGTCGGACAGCACGCCGTCGCCAACCAGAATGTCATAGCTGCGGGCGCCGAGGTCGAGGCGGACGGTGTCGAGCGAAGCGGTCATGGTTTTAGGGTGTCCCGACGGGTTTGCTGGTGGCGGGGTGGGCGGCGTGTCCGGCGCGGTGGGGCAGGGGAATCCCGAAATGCCGCTCCAGCGCCTCGATCACCAGCTCCACCGTGGTGTCGGGCGGGCGCTCGTCGCTGACGACGGTCAGGTCGGCTTCGGCGTAGGTCGGGTAACGCAGCGCCATCAGACGGCTCAGCACGTCGCGCGGGTTGCCCTGGTTGAGCAGCGGGCGGTGGGTGCGCTTGGCGGTGCGGGCGATCAGCACGTCCAGCTCGGCGCGCAGCCACACCGAAACGCCGTGGTTGTGGACGGTGGCGCGGGTGTCGGCGTCCATGAAGGCGCCGCCGCCGGTCGCCAGAATGTGAACCGGCTCTTCGGTCAGCAGGCGGGCGATGATTTTTCGCTCCACCGCGCGGAACACCGGCTCGCCGTCGCGGGCGAAAATCTCGGCGATGGTGCAGCCCGCCGCCGCTTCGATTTCGATGTCGGCGTCGCGGAAGGGCAGGTTCAGGCGCGCGGCCAGTCGGCGACCGATGGCGCTTTTTCCAGCGCCCATCAGCCCGACCAGCACCACCGTGCGGGGAAGACGCGGCGTCATGGCCTCCGTCAATGTCGGAAGCGGATCGGTCATCGCCTTGCGCAGTCCCATTTTGCCTTACCCATATCACCAAACCGTGACGATCCACCGTCATACCAAGCATAACCCCCCGGGCGCCATCCCGGAACGCGGGGCGCGACGCTTGGCGCGCGCATTCTTCACGGTTCCGTCTGTTGCGCGGCGGCGCGTCCTGCGGCTACACTGCGCGCGCTGTGCGAACGGCGGCCTTCGGGCTGACGCTGGCCGGACGGTTGCGGCCTGCCTAGCAGAAAGACCGTTTCTTGTCCCAAGCCGCGCGGTCGCAGACGTGATAGGGTCGTTCGCCCTGTCGTATCCCCGCCACAACATCTCCTTTGGTGCCATGAGCCGGTTCGTCTCCGTCCTTGTCGTTTTGCTGCTGCTGATTTTCTGCGGCGGCATGATTTTCCTGGCGTCCTGGGACATGCCGGCTCCGTCGAAGGCGGTGGAGAAGGTCTTGCCGGATGTGCGGTTCCCGCGCTGAAACGTCCCGATTGGGCGTGGCTCGGCGGGCGCTGGCGCTCGCTCTCGCGCTGTCCGGCGTCGCGTCCGGGGCTGCGGCGCAGGTCGTTGGCCCGCCGATTCGCCTGACGCCGCCCGCGTCCTTGCCCGAGTCCCGTTCGGCGCCCAGCGTCGCCGCGCCCGCTCCATCCGCACCCGTCTTGGCCGCGCCCCCTCCCAGCTCTGCCCCCAGCCCGCCCTCCATGGCGGTCGTGCCGGTGGTTCCCCGCCCCGCGCCGGTGACGACGCAAGCGCTGGGGCCGCCCGATCCCGACGGCGCCGGTCTGTTGAGCGGCGCGGACGGGTTGGGCGGCGATCCCTGGCGTGGGATCTCCCAAGCCGATCTGCTGCCGCTGATCGCCGCGCTGCCGGTCAATGCCCCCTCGCCAGCGGCGAAGGCCCTGCAACGCCGTCTGTTGCTGAGCGCCGGGTCGCCCGCGCTGGCCCCCGCCGGGCTTCAGCCAGCGGGACCACAGCCTGAAACCTTCCCCGCCGCGCCCGCCGCCCGCCGTTTTGGCGCCTTGCGGGTTGAGGCGCTGGCCCGGCTGGGCGATCCGCGCGCCGCGTCGGAGCTGGCCGACCGGCTGCCCGGCCTGCTGGCCGCCGACGAGGCCGCCGCCCGCGCTCTGACCGACGCCGAATTGCTGGTCGGTCCGATGGAATGCGCCAAGGCGCAGGCGCGCGGCCAGGGCTTTGACGATCTCTATTGGCGCAAGCTGGATCTCTATTGCCGGGCGCGCTTGGGCGATCGGGCCGGGGCCGATCTGGCGCTGGCGATGCTGCGCGAGCGCGCCGGGCGGGCCGATCCCTTCCTGCCGGTGGCCGAGGCGCTGGTCGGTGGCCCGCCGCCCGCGCGCGGCCTGCTCGACGCCACCCCCATCGCGCTGGCCTCCATGCGCGCCGCCCGCCTGCCGGTTCCGCCGGACGCGCTGTCGCTGACCGATCCGGCCCTGCTGGCGGCGGTCGCCACCAACCCGGCGAGCGACCCGATGACGCGGGTGTCGGCGGGGGAGCGGGCGGCGGCGTCGCTGTTCCTCGATTCCCGCCAACTGCTCGATCTCTACGCGCAGGTTCCGGCGCGCGGCGACGAGCTGTCGCGGGCGAAGGAGATCGCCAGCCGCGACCGCTCCGCCCGCAGCCGCGCGTTGGTCCAACAGGCGATGGCGGGAACGATGGAGGGAACGCGGCGGATCGGGCTGGCGGCGCTGGCCGTCGATCTGGTCGATCCGCTGTGGCGCGCCGGGCCGGTCGGCGGGGCGGCGGCGAGCCTGCTCGACACCGTGTCGCCGACCGCCGACGCGGCAAGCTTGGCCCCGGCGGCGGTGCGGCTTTATTGCGCGCTTGGACGGTTGGACGCGGCCAAGCGCTGGCTGGATCTGGCGCTGCGCGGGCGGACGGCGGACGTGGCGTGGCTGTGGCCCTTGGCGGCGGTTTCCGGCCTGCTCCCGCGCGGGGCTGAATCGGCGGGGGTGGCGGCGTGGCTGGACGAGGCGCTGCGCGGGGCGGACGCCGCCGCGCGGGCGCGGCTGGTCGGTCAACTGGTCCTGCTCCAGGCCGTCGGCGTGGCGGTGCCCGATTCGGCGTGGCTGGCGGCGACCGACGGAGCCGGACCGCCGGGCGGGGTGGCGGGCGGCGCCGATCCGGCGTTGTGGCAACGGCTGGGCGACGCGGCGACCGGCGGACGGGTCGGCGAAACGGTGGCGGCGGCGCTGCTGCTGTTGGGCGAGGCCGGTCCCGCCGGGGCGTCGCCCCTGCTGGTGGCGCGGGTCGCCGCCAATCTGCGGGCGGTGGGGCTGGAGCCGGACGCCCGCGCCCTGGCCCGCGAAGCGATGGCGGCCTTGGCCGCCCCGACAGGATCGTGAAATGACGCAGCCCAAACGTCGCGGACGCCCGTGCAAACCCCGTCCGCTGGCGGCCTCTCCCCACATCGACGCCTTTCTCGACATGCTGACCGCCGAACGCGGCGCGGCCGCCAACACCCGCATGGCCTATGAGCGGGATTTGGCCGATCTGGGCCGCTGGCTGGCCCAACGCGGCACGCCGCTGGACCGGGCGGGCACGGATGATTTGCGCGGCTATCTGGCCTTTCAGACCCGCGACGACGCGCCCGAACCACCCGCCCCGCGCACCATCGCCCGGCGTCTGTCGGCGATGCGGCAGTTTTACCGCTTTCTGGTGTCGGAAGGGCTGCGGGCCGACGATCCGGCCTCCGCCCTCGACAGCCCGAAACAGGGGCGCTCGCTGCCCAAGATTCTGACCGAGGCCGAGGTCAACGCCATGATCGCCACCGCCGAGGCGCGCGGCGGGCCGGAAGGGCTGCGGCTGGTGGCGCTGCTGGAGGTGCTCTACGCCACCGGGCTGCGCGTGTCGGAGCTGGTCGGCCTGCCGATGACGGCGATTTTGCGCGACGGGCGCGGGCTGGTCGTGCGCGGCAAGGGCGGAAAGGAACGCATGGTGCCGCTGTCCGATCCGGCGGTGGCGGCGCTGGCCGATTATCTCCCCCTGCGCGGCCATTTCGTCGTGCCGGGGCGCGAGGCGGCGCAAACCCCCTTCCTGTTTCCGTCGCGCAGCTCCACCGACGGCCATCTGACCCGGCAGCGCTTCGCCCAACTGCTGAAGGAACTGGCGGTCGAATCGAACATCGACCCGGAAAAGGTCAGCCCGCACGTCCTGCGCCACGCCTTCGCCACCCATCTGCTGGACCATGGCGCCGATCTGCGGTCGGTCCAGAAGATGTTGGGCCACGCGGACATCGCGACGACGCAGATCTACACGCATGTCGTGACGGAACGGTTGCGGGCGGTGATGCGGGAGCATCATCCGCTGGCCCGGCGGAAAATAACGGAGCCGTCGGAGTGAGGGGTTTTTTTGACACCGATGAACACAGATAAACACAGATGAATTTTGGGATGAGCCTAATTTAATAGCAAGATATCAGATTGATTGAAGCGGGAATTTCTATAAATATTCAATGGATAATTAAGCATTATCCTGGAAGGTTGTCAAATTATATTTATGTAGATTTTAAAATAATCTTTCAAAATCGCTGCCTCTGTTGAGCAAGTTTAACCCGATCTTATTTTATTCATCTGTGTCCATCTGTGTCCATCTGTGTTTATCTGTGTCAAAAAATTTACTCCCCCACCCAGAACCGCATCCATCCGGCCCCCCCAACCACCCCGCCGCACTGCGACGTTAGGCCGTCCCCAACCTGGACGCGCGTCGTGCTATAGCAGGTGTTCAACCGTCGCAGAGCGGTCCGTCGCGATAAGGAATGGGGAGCAGCGTCATGGCCAACATCATCTCGGGTCTTGAGATCCGTGGTCCGATGGAACCCGGATACGAGACGGTTTTGACGCCCGAGGCGTTGGCTTTCCTGGCGGAGCTGGAGGGGCGGTTCGGGCCGGAACGGCTGCGGCTGCTCGACATCCGGGTCAAGCGTCAGGCGTTGCTTGACCAGGGGCGGAAGCCCGATTTCCTGCCGGAAACCCGCGCGATCCGCGACGCGGATTGGACCATCGCCCCGCTGCCCGCCGATCTGCTCGACCGACGGGTGGAGATCACCGGGCCGGTGGACCGCAAGATGGTCATCAACGCGCTGAATTCGGGCGCGAAGCTGTTCATGGCCGATTTCGAGGACTCGAACTGCCCGACCTGGGCCAACCAGATCGCGGGGCAGATCAACGTCCGCGACGCCGTGCGGCGGGTGATTTCCTACGACGATCCCGCCACGGGCAAGAAATACCGTCTGACCGACCGCCCCGCCGTGCTGAAAATCCGCCCGCGCGGCTGGCACCTGGAAGAGCGCCATGTGTGGATGGACGGCGCGCCGATCTCCGCCGCGCTGTTCGACTTCGGCCTGTTCGTCTTTCACAACGCCAAGGAGCTGGTGGCGCGCGGCAGCGGCCCCTATTTCTACCTGCCCAAGCTGGAAAGCCATTTCGAGGCGCGGCTGTGGCGCGAGGTCTTCACGGTGGCGGAGGAGGTTCTCGGCCTCGCCCACGGGACGATCAAGGCCACGGTGCTGATCGAAACCATCCTCGCCGCCTTCGAGATGGACGAGATCCTTTATGAGCTGCGCGACCATTCCGCCGGGCTGAATTGCGGGCGCTGGGATTACATCTTCAGCTTCATCAAGAAGTTCCGCAACGACCCCGCCGCCGTCCTGCCCGACCGGGCGGAGGTGACGATGGCGACCCATTTCCTGTCCTCCTACAGCCAATTGGCGGTCAAGACCTGCCACCGCCGCAACGCGCCCGCGATTGGCGGCATGGCCGCTTTCATCCCGGTGAAGGACGACCCCGCCGCCAACGAAACCGCCTTCTCCCGCGTCCGCGCCGACAAGGAGCGCGAGGCGTCGAACGGCCATGACGGCACCTGGGTGGCGCATCCGGGGCTGGTGCCGGTGGCGATGGCGGTCTTTGACGCCTACATGCCCACCCCCAACCAGATCGCCCGCAAGCGCGCCGACCTGACCGTCGCCGCCGCCGATCTGCTGACCGTGCCGCAAGGGGCGAAGACCGAAGCGGGCCTGCGCAACAACGTCGCCGTCGGCATCGGCTACATCGAGGCGTGGCTGCGCGGTTCGGGCTGCGTGCCGCTGTTCAACCTGATGGAGGACGCGGCGACCGCCGAAATCAGCCGCAGCCAGGTTTGGCAATGGATCCATCACGGCGCGGCGCTGGACGATGGCCGGGCCGTTACGGTGGAACTGGTGGATTCGGTGATCGCCGAGGAACTGGCGGCCTGGAAGACGCGCGTCGGCGCCGCGACGTTCGACGCGGGGCAATACGCCGCCGCCGCCACGCTGTTCCGCGATCTGGTCGCCCGCCCGGATTTCGTCGAGTTCCTGACCTTGCCCGCCTATGACCGGCTGATGGCGGCGGAGGGGTGAGGGAAACGGACACGTAGATTGTGACGTAAATTTTCAGGAAGCGAAATATCGGTATCTAAAAAAGACGGTTGCTAAGAATTTTTAGAGGGAAATTCGTAGACCCCCTGCGTCCTTATCTACTTGGGATGCAGGGGTGTATTCTATATAATAGATAGCATGATCGGATATTTTCTGAAGAGTGGGGGTAATCAGGGCTATTGTGTTTTTGGAAAAATAAAATATCCGGCAACAACATGAGTGACTGTTTGACAACCGCTTTCGCTATCAACATCTGGGGTCGCTTCGCCAGCGTGAGCCACTACAGATCGCAGTCGGAACGAGTTGTCAAACAGTCACTGAGGTTTCTACCGAGATTTGGGTGAAGTTCTTTGGTGAAAACCCTCAATGGGGTGGCCGCGCAACGCAAAATACTATTAAAAGTTATTCTTAATGCGATTTTCATCGATATAATTTGCGCCCTTCTGGAGTGCTGCTTTCAGATCGTCCAGTTTTCGCACATCATTGAGAAACATTGATGAACCATCAGCAGATATGGAAACACCAATTCCACCGCGAAGTTGGCTAAAGACTGTAATGCTAAATTTGCTCGGTGTGCTAAATTTGATCTCAAAGTTTTTAAACTTTGTTACGCCTGGATGAGCAAGTTTAAGTCTATCAATAGCAGCGCATGTCCGGCCAACGTCATCGTAGCTAATAATGACAACGCCTTCGCGTCCATATTGATCCGATGGTTTCACGGTTGCAACTATAAAATATTCAATGCTTCTATTGTCAACGTCGATTATTTCTCTGGCTTCCAAATCAAGAGATCCCATACCGGCAAATGTGCCAATTGGTGAAAAAGATCTTATGCTTATTCCGAGAGGACCACTCTCATCCGAGAAATCGGTATAATCTCCGCTAATTACTAAATTATTCATGATTTTCTCCTTGCATTTCTCATTTTGAGGTAGGGGATGTTGCATTAAGTGATTGTTTGACAACCGCTTTCGCTATCAACATCTGGGGTCGCTTTGCTAGCGTGAGCCACTACAGATCGCGGTCGGAACGAGTTGTCAAACAGTCACTAAGTGATCGAATCGGGTGGTTGGATGGAATAACCCTACCAAAGGATATCCTCTTATCCAAGGAATATATTTTTCAGCTACGGAGTGGAAAATTCTCAATTTTTCATATTTGGAATGAGCGGTTCCATTAAAATTCAGGGCGTCCACCTATTTTTAAGCAATTTAGCTCTATTGACCTCAAGCCTTTGACAAGATCTATTCCCATGGCTGAGGCGGCGTTCATCCCACTGAGTCCACTGCGGGGCGAAGGGCGATGGACTGATACTCATGCGAATACCTTAACAGTCCACAAACCCGAACCGCAGCCCCAACGGCCAGCGGATCATCCGCGTTCCGTCGCCCCACAGCGGGGCGACGTCGGCGGCGAAGGCGTCCAGCGGGCTGACGCCCAGCGCCTTGGTCGCCTCCTTCACCCCGCTCCAGGTGTTCATGTAGTCCAGCAGGCGGGGCAGCGGCCAGTCGGCTTGCATCGCCATCGGCGGAACCGGCTGTTCGGCGAAGGGAAAGGGCAGGTCGCGGTAGGCGCGAATCACCTTCCAGCGGTCGGCGGGCCAATAGGGGGCCAGCGTCCCGTTGTGGAAGCGCTCGATCACCGGATCAAGGATCGGATCGACCAGCATCAGCCCATAGCTGACCAGCGCCACCGCCGCGCCCGGCTTGGCGACCCGCCGGACCTCGGCGTAAAAACGCTCCAGATCGAACCAGTGGGCGGCCTGGGCGGCGACGATCAGGTCGCAAGACGCGTCGTCCAGCCCGCTCTCCTCGGCGGGCGCGACGGCGTAGCGCAGGTTGGGCCGGGGATCGGCGTTGGCGATTTGATCGGCGCTGGCGTCGGTGGCGACAACCCGCGCGAATCGGTCGGCCAGCGCGGTGGAGAGCTGTCCGTTGCCGCAACCGACGTCCCAGGCCAGCCCGCGCGCGGGCGCGGCGGCGGCCAGAAAATCCGACAACGCGGCGGGGTAGGTCGGGCGAAAGGCCCGGTAATCGACCGCGTGGGCCGAGAAATGATCCTGGAATCCCATGGGCGTTCACGATAAAGGAAGGGCGGTCGTCGCGGAACCCTCTTCGGCGCCCGCGTCGTTATGCGGTGGCTTGCGCGCTCGTGGCGTGCTAACCAAGCCCGCGCCTTGCGAAACCGCGCCGTGCGAAACCCTGGCCCCGCCAAAACACAGTGTCCGGCATGCAGACCTTTCTGGAATTTGAAAAGCCGATCGCCGAGCTTGAAGGCAAGATCGAGGAATTGCGGCACCTGACCAACGCCGGCGACATCAACATCGCCGACGAAGTGGCCAAGCTGCAAACCAAGGTCGACAAGCTCCTGCGGCAGACCTACGCCAAGCTCACGCCCGGACAAAAGGTTCAGGTGGCTCGCCACCCCAACCGTCCGCATTGCCTGGATTACGTCCAGGGGCTGATCGAGGATTTCACGCCGCTGGCGGGCGACCGCTTCTTCGCCGAAGACCGCGCGGTCATCGGCGGGCTGGGGCGCTTCCGGGGCCGGTCGGTCGTCGTCATCGGCCAGGAAAAGGGCCACGACACCGAGTCGCGGGTCCGCCACAATTTCGGCATGGCCAAGCCCGAAGGCTACCGCAAGGCCCAGCGCCTGATGGATCTGGCCGACCGCTTCAACCTGCCGGTCCTTTCGCTGGTGGACACGGCGGGGGCGTTCCCCGGCGTCCAGGCCGAAGAGCGCGGGCAGGCCGAGGCCATCGCGTCGAGCATCGCCCGTTGCCTGCGGCTGAACGTGCCGATGGTCGCCTCGGTGATCGGCGAAGGCGGTTCGGGCGGGGCCATCGCCATCGCCGCCGCCGACCGCGTGCTGATGCTGGAACACGCCATCTATTCGGTGATTACGCCGGAAGGCTGCGCGTCGATCCTGTGGCGCAGCCCCGACATGGCGGGAGAGGCGGCGATCGCGCTGCGCCTCATCAGCCATGATCTGAAGGAACTGGGCGTCATCGACCGGATCATTCAGGAACCCATCGGCGGCGCGCAACGCGACCCCGCCGCGACGGTCAAGGCGCTGGGCGACGCCATCGAGCAGTCTCTGCGCGAGATGGACGGGCTGAACGCGGCGACGCTGCGGGCCAAGCGCCGCGAAAAATTCCTGGAGATGGGCCAGAAGGGTCTGGGTTGACAGGAGCGTTCCCATCATGGCCGACCGTTCCACGATTTTGCTGAAACGGGCGGCCATGGTGAATGGCGGGTCGGCGGCGCTGACCTTCGCCGCTTTTCTCTGGTTGGTTGGGCGGGTTCCACCGCCGTCTTTGAGCCAGTCCGCCGACCGTTTCGTGGTGTGGGCCAGCTTGGCTCTGTGGCCGAGTCTGGTTCTGTGCGGCATGGTCGGCGCGGTCATTCTGGCGCGCGGCTTGGGCCGGGCCTTCAACCCGCTGACCGACGCCGAATCGCCCTTTCAACGCGTCAGCCAGCGTATTTTGAGCAACAGCGTCGAACAGACCCTGATTTTTCTGCCCGCCTTGGCCGCGCTGATAGCCCTGTCGCCGCCCGCCGAATTGGGCGCGGCGCGGGCGGCGGTCGGCCTGTTCGCGCTGGGCCGCCTGCTGTTCTGGGGCGGCTACCTCATCCATCCGTTTTGGCGCGCGCCGGGGATGGCGATGACGCTGTCCACCACATTGACCGTGCTGGGCTGGGCCGTGCTCCACGCCCTGGGGTGATTGGGCGGGCTGGACGTCGCCCGTTGGTCGGGCGATAGTCTCCCTTGGGAAAACATGGTTTTCAGCGATGGGGGAGCCGAATGCTCGACCGGACGGACTGGCTGAGCGCGTTTCCGGCGCTGGGCGGGCTGGAGCCTGACGGGCGGGCGTTGCTGGCGGCGTCGGGCCAGCGGGTGGCGGTGCCGCGCGGGGCCGTGCTGTTTCGCGCGGGCGACCGTTGCCACACCTTTCTGATGCTGTTGGACGGCTCCGTGCGGGTGCAGATGACCTCGGAAAACGGGCGGGAAATCGTGCTGTACCGGGTGGCGCGCGGCGAAACCTGCATCGTCACCACCGCCTGTTTGTTGACGCAAGCTGATTACAGCGCCGAAGCGGTGGCCGAAAGCGATCTGGACGGGGTGGCGCTGGCCGCCGGGCCGTTTCACGATCTGGTCGCGCGGTCGGCGGTGTTCCGCAATTTCGTCTTTGCGTCCTTCGGGACGCGGCTGACCGGCATGATGATGCTGGTGGAGGAGGTGGCCTTTGGCCGCATCGACCTGCGGCTCGCCCGCTTCCTGCTGGATCACCGCGACGCCGACGGCGGCCTGACGACCACCCATCAGGCTTTGGCGGTGGAGCTTGGCACCGCGCGCGAGGTGGTCAGCCGCCAGTTGAAGGAGTTCGAGCGGCGCGGGCTGCTCGCCCTGGCGCGCGGGCGGGTGGAGTTGCGGGACGTGTCGGCGCTGGCGGAATTGGCCGACGGGTGAGCCGTTTCCTTTCCCTTGTGACTCCGTCACAGACGGGGCGGGCGGATCGGCGTAGTCCAGAGCGTGACAACGGGATTCCCCAGACCAGAGAGGTGCATCATGTTTTGCCGGAATGTCGGCCCGGTTGACCGGGCGTTGCGCGCCATCGTTGGGCTTGTGCTGATTTCGCTGACCGTCGTGGGTCCGCAAACCCTGTGGGGGTTGGTTGGCGTCGTGCCGTTGTTGACCGCTTTCCTCGGTTCCTGCCCCGCCTACACGATCCTCGGGGTCAAAACCTGCAAGATCGAAGACCGCGCGGCCTGACCGTTCAGCCCGTGAAAACGCGAAAGGCCCGCCCGATGACCGGGCGGGCCTTTCGTGTGCCAGACTCCGCTCAGCCGCGCGGGGCGTGCTTGTTCAGGATGCGCTGAAGCGTGCGGCGGTGCATCTTCAGGCGGCGGGCCGTTTCCGACACGTTGCGCTCGCACTGCTCGAACACGCGCTGGATGTGTTCCCACCGCACGCGGTCGGCGGACATCGGGTTGTCGGGCGGCTGGGGCAGGGTGCGGCCATCGGCCAGCAGCGCCGATTCCACCGCGTCGGCGTCGGCGGGCTTGGGCAGGTAATCGACCGCCCCGGCCTTCACCGCCGCCACCGCCGTGGCGATGTTGCCATAGCCGGTCAGCATGACGATGCGGGCGTCGGGCCGGGCGTCGCGCAGGGCGGCGACCACGTCCAACCCACTGCCGTCGCCCAGCCGCAGATCGACCACGGCGAAGGCGGGGGCGGATTCCTGCGCCACCTCGATCCCCAACTGGACGCTGTCCACGGCCACCACATTAAATCCGCGCTTTTCCATGGCGCGCGCCAGTCGCAAGCGAAATGGCGCGTCGTCGTCAACGATCAAAAGGCTGCGGGTCACGTCGCCGGTGAAGGTGAGTTTGACGGTTTCCCCCGACAGCAGGTCGTCGGTTGTCTTGGCGTTGTCCACCGCTAGTCCTCTTTCTTGATGTTGGTTTTTTTCCATCTTACGGAAATTCGGGCGCCGCCGCCCTTGTTGTTTTCGTAACGCACCGTCGCGCCGGTTTTTTCCAGCAGCGTCTGGGCGATGAAGATGCCCAACCCCATGTGGCTGGATTGCCCGGACCGTTCGCCGCGCACCGACAGATACGGCTCGCCGATCCGGCCCAACAGATGGGCGGGAAAGCCGGGGCCGTCGTCCATCACGGTGACGGTGACGGTCTTGCCGTCCCAGGCGGCGGCCACCGTCACCTGACGGCGGGCGAATTGGTGGGCGTTCTGAATGAAGTTGCCGATGCCGTGGATGATCTCCGGGCTGCGGCGCAACACCGGCTCCTCGGCCTCGCCCACCGGGTGGGGTTCGACCGTGAAGGCGACATGGCCCAAACGATGCGGCGCGGCGGCGGCCTCGATCAGCGTGGTCAGCGGCAGCCGCTCGAACGGGTCGCCGCCGTCGGCCTCGGGCTTGCGGGCCAGATCGGCCAGGATCTCGCGGCAGCGCATCACCTGGCTTTGCAGAAGGTCGATGTCCTCGCCATAGGGGCCGTCGGGCGGCAGATCGCGCGCCAGCTCCTTCGCCACCACGGCGATGGTGCCGAGCGGCGAACCCAGCTCATGCGCGGCGGCGGCGGCCAGCGCGCCCAGCGACGACAGCCGCTGTTCGCGGGCCAGCGCCACTTGCGAGGCGGCCAGCGCGTCGGCGAAGCGCCGCGCCTCGGCGGCGACGCGGAAGACGTAACCGGCGATGAAGACGGCGGACACCGACAGCGACAGCCACACGCCAAAGGCGTAAAGCGGGGCCATCGAGCGGATCGGCTCCTCCCACGGCAGCGGGAAATGCCACAGCGCCAGCGCGGTCAGGCAATTCAGGTTCAGCCCGGTCAGCAGCACCGTGCTGTAGCGCGACAGGATCGCCGCGCCAACCGTCATCGGGGCCAGCAGCAGGATGCAGAACGGGTTGCTGAGGCCGCCGGTCAGATAGAGCAGCAGCGACAGTTGCAGCATGTCGTAGCTGAGATAGAGCGCCGCGTCGCGGTCGGCCAGCCGCAGCCGCCCGCCGCGCTGGGCCATCGCGACCAGATTCAACAGAACCGACGCGCTGATGGTCGCCAGCACCGGACCCAGCGGCAGCGGGAAGGTCAACACGCCATGGACGAAGCCCACGGCGGCGAACTGCCCGAGGATCGCGACCCAGCGGATCAGGATCAACGTGCGCAGGGTGATGCGCCCGTCGGGGTGGGACCAATGCGGCGCCGCTGGCAGCGGGACCGGCAGGGTGGAGGCGAGCGTCGTCACAGGGGCGTTTCCTCGATCGACCGCGTGAATCGCGGTTTCGGCATTGTTCGGTTGCGCGCGCGGCTCTGGCGGTTTTCCCGCCCGCGTCCATATTCTGTGGCCATGACCCATCGCCCCCCCATCGCCCAGCCGGTTCCGCCGTCCGATCCGCGAACCGACGCCATCCGCGTTGACGCGCTGACCAAACGCTTTCCGACGCCCGGCGGCGGCGCGGTGACGGCGGTGGACGCCGTGTCCTTCCGCGTGGCGCGCGGCGGCGTGACCGGGCTGTTGGGCGGCAACGGGGCGGGGAAAACGACGACCATCTCCATGCTGTTGGGGGTGCTGCTGCCGACGTCGGGACGGGTGGAGATTCTTGGCGTGGACATGGCGCGCCATCGGCATGCCGTGCTTGCGCGCATGAACTTCTCCTCTCCCTACGTCGAACTGCCCCATCGATTGACGGTGCAGGAGAACCTTACCGTCTATGGCCACCTCTATGGTTTGACCTGCGTCAAAAAGCGCGTCCAAGAGCTGGCCGAGCAGCTTGACCTGACGCGGTTTCTCAATCGTCCGTCCGGCGGGCTGTCCGCTGGGCAGAAAACACGGGTGGCCCTGGCCAAGGCCTTGCTGAACGAGCCGGAGGTCTTGTTGCTCGACGAACCCACCGCCTCGCTCGACCCGGACACGGCGGATTGGATTCGCCGTTATCTGGAGGAGCACCGCGCCCGCACCGGCGCGACCATCCTGCTGGCTTCGCACAACATGCTGGAGGTCGAACGGCTGTGCGACGACGTGCTGGTGATGCGCCAGGGGCGCATCGTCGATCAGGGCGCGCCGTCGGCCCTGCTGGCCCGCTATGGCCGCGCCACGCTGGAGGAGGTCTTCCTCGACATCGCCCGCGCGCGGGTGGACGGCGGCGGGGCGGACAGGAGCGAAACGGCGAAAGGGGAGACGGTCGATGCGGCGGAGTGAGGTTGCGACCATTCCCGCCCCGGATTTCTCCGTCCGCCGGGTTGGCGCGATGGTGCTGCGCTATTGGTATTTGCTGCGCGGATCCTGGCCGCGTCTGCTGGAGCTGGCCTATTGGCCGACCATGCAGATGATCTTGTGGGGCTACATCAACCAATTCATGGCGACGTCGAGCGGGTGGGTGGCGCAAGGGGCGGGCGTGCTGGTCAGCGCGGTGCTGTTGTGGGACGTGCTGTTCCGGGGGCAGCTTGGCGTCTCGATCTCCTTTCTTGAGGAAATGTGGTCGCGCAATCTGGGGCATCTCTTCGTCAGCCCGTTGCGTCCGACCGAATGGATCACGGCGCTGATGACGATGAGCCTGTTGCGGACCCTGATGGGGGTTCTGCCCGCCGCGCTGCTGGCGATTCCGTTCTTCGGCTATTCGGTGTTCGGCCTTGGCCTGCCGCTGCTCGCCTTCTTCCTCAATCTCATCGTGCTGGGGTGGGCGCTGGGGCTGGTCATCATCGCGCTGATCCTGCGCTATGGCATGGGGGCGGAAGGGCTGGCCTGGATCGTCGTCTTCATGCTGGCACCGGTCAGCGCGGTCTATTACCCGGTCTCCGTCCTGCCCGGCTGGCTGCAATGGGTCGCGTGGTCGCTGCCCTCGACCCATGTGTTCGAGGGGATGCGCGGCGTGCTCTATGACGGGGCGACGCGCTGGGACCATCTGGCCTGGGCGGTCGGACTGAACATTCTTTATATGGCGCTGGCGGTCGGGGTGTTCCTCTATGGTTTTCACCGGGCGCGGGTGCGCGGCGCGCTGTTGCAGACCGGCGAGTAGCGCGCCTGAACGTCTCGCCAGCGTGGTTCGCCCGTGTTAGGGTCCGCGCCGCTTTTTCCGCGCCCGCTCGCCCATTTTCCGTGGAGCTTGGTTCCATCATGATTCTCGCCGAGATCGCCGCCGCTCTGGACGCCCATGTCGAGGGCGATTCGACCCTCGTGATCCGGCGCGCCGTCCATCCGTCCGAGGCCGAGGGGCCGGAGGATCTGGCGTTGGCCATGGACAAGGATCTGCTGGCGCTGCTGCCCGGCAGCAAGGCGGTGGCCGCCGTGGTCGCGGAAGGGGCGGAGGTTCCCGACGCCGTCCAGGCCCGCATCGTGGTGAAGCGCCCGCGCTACGCCATGGCCGGGCTGCTGGACGTGTTTGAAAAGCCGGTCCACGCCGAACCGGGAATCCACCCGATGGCCTTCGTCGCCCCCGACGCGGTGGTGGCGGACGACGTGTCCATCGCGCCCTTCGCCTATGTCGGGCCGCGCGCCCGAATCGAGGCCGGGGTCGTCATCCTGCCGCACGTCACCGTCGGGGCCGACGCGGTGATCGGCGCGGGCAGCCTGCTGCATCCCGGCGCGCGGATCGGCGAGCGGGTGGCGCTGGGCGCGCGCTGCATCATCCATCCCAACGCGGCGGTCGGCAACGACGGCTTCAGCTTCGTCACGCCCGAGCCGGGCAGCGTCGAATCGGCCAAGACCACGGGCCGCGTCGTCGGCACCAACGTGTTGATCCGCCGGGTCAACTCCATCGGCACGGTCATTCTGGGCGATGACGTGGAGATCGGCGCGGGCGCGACCATCGACCGGGGCACCGTCACCGCCACCCGGATCGGCAACGGCACCAAGATCGACAACCTCGTCCAGATCGGCCACAACGTGCAGGTTGGAACCAACTGCATGCTGTGCGGCCATGTCGGCGTGGCGGGCAGCACGATCATCGGCGACCGGGTGGTGTTGGCGGGCAAGGTCGGCGTCGCCGATCATGTCAAGATCGGCAGCGACGCGGTGGTCGCCGCCAATTCCGGCGTCGGCACCGACATTCCGGCCAAATCCGTCTATATGGGCTATCCCGCCGTCCCCCGCGCCCGCGCGTTCGAGCAGTATAAGGGGCTGGCCCGGCTGAAGCGCCTGTTCGCCGACGTCGCCGATCTGAAGGCCCGCTTGCGCGCGGTCGATGGGTTGGGGACCGCGCCGCCCGTCGCGCCGTCTGAGCCTGAGAAGGATTGAGTTTCACCACCCCCGTCGCCCCCACCCTCCCACGCTGGCGCGTGGGTCCCTCCCTCCCCCGCTTCGCAGGAGAGGGGCTGATTCCCTCTCCTGCGAAGCGGGGGAGGGTTAGGGAGGGGGCAGCGCTTTCCCGCAACCCTCACCGTCCGATCCGATGACCTCCGGCCAGAATCCCACCCTTCCGTCCGTTTTGGGCGGCCCGTCCATCATCCTGGTTCAGCCGCAGATGGGCGAGAACATCGGCGCCTGCGCGCGGGCCATGCTGAATTGCGGCCTGACCGACCTGCGTCTGGTCAAACCGCGCGACGGCTGGCCGAACGAGAAGGCCACGGCCAACGCGTCGGGCGCCGATCTCGTCATCGACAACGTCCGCCTGTTCGAGACCACGGCGGAGGCGGTCGCCGATCTTGAGGTGGTGTTCGCCACCACCGTGCGCACCCGCGACATGATCCAGCGCTTCGTCACCCCGCGCGTCGCGGCGGAGGAGATGCGGGCGCGTTACGCCGCCGGTCATCGCGTCGGCGTGCTGTTCGGGCCGGAGCGCACCGGACTGGTCAACGACGATCTGACCCTGGCCCAAACCCTCGTCACCGTGCCGTTGAACCCGTCCTTCGCCTCACTCAATCTGGCGCAGGCGGTTCTGCTGATCGGCTATGAGTGGTTCCAAACCGGCGATTTGCCGCCGGAGCGTTTCGTCCATTACGGCGCGACCCGGCCGGCGACCAAGGCGGAACTGGTCAATTATTTCGAGCATCTGGAAGGCGCGCTCGACCGCACCGGCTTCTTCACCAGCCCGGCGAAACGCCCGTCGATGATCCGCACCCTGCGCAACGCGCTGGAGCGGATGGAGATGACGGAGCAGGAGGTCCGCACCTTCCATGGCGTGATCGCCGCCCTGACCGGCAAGCGGAAAGGCGCGCCTTAACGCCGTCGTCCCGGCTATACTCGGCGTCCATGGAATAATTTCGGGGCGAAAAGCCCGATGGACTGCGGCGATGATGAACGACAGCACGACACAAACAAAGCCGATGGACCATTCGCCGTTTCGATCGCGTCGTCTGTTGCTCATCCTCTTCGCTTTGGCCGCTGTGGTTGGCGTTGGGTTGCGCGCCTATTACACATGGGTGGACCGAGAGGAAACGCTTCGTCATTCCGCAGAGCGGGCGCAAGGCGCGGCCCGGATCGTTCAGGAGCATGTGCGGCGGACGGTGGCGACCGGCGACCTGGCGTTGACCCGCGTCATCGACCAGGTTCGTCATTTTGGCATGGATGGTTTGTCGACGAATCGGACCCTGTGGCAGTCAATGCACCAGATGGTGGAAGATCTGCCGGAGATTTCAGCGGTCTGGATTCACGGTTCCGATGGCCGCAGTCTGTTGAGCAGCCGCCAATACCCGACTCCGCCAATTGACGTGTCGGATCGTCCTTATTTCTACGTCCATGTGGAAGGAGCGGATTTCCATGTTGGCGAACGCATCGTCGGTCGGCTGACCGGGCAAAAGTCGTTTACAATCAGCCGACGGATGATGGAGGAGGATCGTTTCCAGGGCGTGGTCCACGCCAACGTCGATCTTGATTACTATCGGCAGTTGTTTGAAAGCCTGAATCTGGGGGGTGGCTCCACCATCGCCTTGTACCGCACGGATGGCCGGGCGGTGTTGCGTTTCCCAGAGACTGAAGCGATGGAGGGAGAGGACGCGCGCGAAGCGCTGCGGCGGTCCACCTATTCCACAACCGAGACGTTCGAGGCGCCGGGGCCAGACGGTTCGCGGATCCTGTCCTATCAGCGCGTCCAGAATCTTCCTCTGATCGCCATCGTTGGTCTGTCCAAAACCACCGAATTGGCGGAGTGGGAGGGGCGCGCCATTCGCGGCGGCCTGTTCGTCGCCGTCGCCGTGCTGTGTTGCGCGGGATTGGTGGCCGCCGCCGTTCGCAGCTTGCAACGGGAAAGCGCTGGAAAGCGGCGGTTGGCGGAAACCAACGCCCATCTCGACGTCGCCGCCCGCCGTCTGGAGGAAGCCAACCGGGCCTTCGCCGGGGCGAACCGGCGGATGAATCTGATTCTGCACTCGGCGTCCGACAGCATTTGCGGCGTGAACCGAAACGGCCAAATTACCTTCGCCAACCCGGCGGCCAGCGCGCTGACGGGGTTTTCCAACGACGAATTGCTGGGCCGAAACCTGCACACGCTGATTCATCACACGCGATCCGATGGGACGCCCTATCCGTCGATCGAATGCCCGGTGACGGCGGTTCTGCACAGCGGCGAAACCCGCCGGGGCTTGGAAGACACCTATTGGACCAAGGATGGCAACGCGGTGCTGGTCGAGTTCACCGCCTCGCCGATGATGGAGGAGGGGCGGGTCGAAGGGGTGGTCGTGGTGTTCCATGAAATCGCCGAACGCAAACGGGCCGAGCAGGTGATGAACAACGCCCGGTTGGCCGCCGAGACGGCGAGCCGGGCCAAGACGGAATTTCTGGCCAACATGAGCCATGAAATCCGCACGCCGATGAACGCCATCCTTGGCCTGGTTCATCTGTTGCAGCAGACTGAATTGTCGCAGCGACAGACCGACTATCTGCGCAAATTGCGGGTGTCGGCGCAGTCATTGCTGGGCATCCTCAACGACATTCTGGATTTTTCAAAAGTTGAGGCTGGCCGGGTCGAGTTGGAGCAGGTCGATTTCCGTCTGGACGACCTGTTGCAAAATTTGTCGATCATCGTCGGCGCGGCGGCCCAGGAAAAGGACATCGAGGTTCTGTTTTCAGTGGCGCACGACGTGCCGCTCAACCTTGTCGGCGATCCGTTGCGGCTTCAGCAGGTGCTCATCAATCTGGCTGGCAACGCGATCAAATTCACCGACAAGGGCGAAGTGGTGGTGTCGGTGAACCTCCGCTCCCGCGCCGATGATCGGGTGGTTCTGGGTTTTTCGGTGCGCGACACCGGCATCGGCATCACGCCGGAACAGAAAGCGCGGTTGTTTCAGGCCTTCAGCCAAGGCGACAGCTCCACCACCCGGCGCTTTGGCGGGACCGGTCTAGGTCTGGCCATCTGCACCCGGTTGATTGGGCTGATGGGCGGGACGATGGATGTCGACAGCGTGGTCGGCGCGGGCAGCGATTTCCATTTTGAGGCGAGTTTCGGGCGCCGTGGCGAGGCGACGCCATCCCCCGCTTCGGTCGTCCGGCCCATGCCGCGCGACCTGTCGGTGTTGGTGGTGGACGATCACCCCACCGCGCGCGAGGTGCTTGCCGAAATCGCCCAAACCTTTGGCTGGTCGGCGACGCTGTGCGCCAGCGGACTCGCCGCGCTGTCGGAATTGGAACGGGCGGTTCGCGAGGGCCATCCCTATGATGTGGTGTTGATGGACTGGAAGATGCCGGAGATGGACGGGCTGGAGGTCGCCCGCCGCATCCGCGCGGGCGCCGCAGCCGGGGCGCCGATCATCATCGTCATCAGCGGCTATGGGCGCGAGCGCGTCGGTTCGCAGTTCGAGGACATCGGCGTCTCCGGCTTCCTGGTCAAGCCGGTCACAGCTTCGACCCTGCTGGACGCGGTGACGATGGCTTACGCCCGGAACGGCGGCGGCGCGGCTTTGCTGGAGCCTGTTTCCGAGGCCAAACCACAATCGGCGTTGTGCGGGCCGGGGTGGAGCGCCCGTCGGGCGCTGCGCGGTCGGCGGTTGTTGCTGGCCGAGGACAACGCCATCAGCCGGGATGTGGCGCGCGAGATTTTGGAGCGGGCGGGCGCCCGTGTGGACACCGCTGAAAACGGGCGGCAAGCGTTGGCGGCGATCCTGAGCAACCCGCAGAGTTTTGACGCGGTGTTGATGGACGTGCAAATGCCGGATATGGACGGGTTCGAGGCGACGGCGGCGATTCGCGCCCTTCCCGGCGCCGAGACGTTGCCGATCATCGCCATGACCGCCAGCGCTTTGCCCGCCGACCGCCAGCGATGCTTGGATCAGGGGATGAACGATCATGTGCCCAAGCCTTTCGACATCGATCAACTGTTCGACGTGCTGACCCGTTGGATCGGGCCGCCGCTGGTGTCTGCGGCGGGTGGGGGGCAGGGGGCCGCCGAGGCCGTTTCCGTTTCTTCAACCGGCTTCGCGGCGAATGGGCTGCCTGACCGTTTGCCGGGAATTGATCGGGAGGACGCGCTCAACCGTCTGGATGGCGATGTCGGTCTGCTGCGCCGGTTTGTGGCGAGCTTCGCCCAGAATTACAGCGGGGTGGCTGAAGGCGTCGCGGCGGCGCTGGACGCGGGCGATCTGCCGCGCGCCAAGGCGCTGGGGCATGAATTGAAAAGCGTGGCGGGGAACATCGGCGCCCGCCGCCTGTCAGCCGCCGCCGACGCGGTGCAGGTCGCCGCGCATTTGAATGACGCGGAGGGAATCGCGGCGCAGCTTCCAATCCTGCGCAGTGAATTGAAAGCTGTTCTTGAGTCGGCGAAGATCTTGGACGACGCGAAACTTTCGGATGCTGTTCCGTCACAAACATCAGAGATTATGATTGCCGACCGTGCTGTTTTGGAAACAGCGTTGTCGCGATTCGTTAGATTGTTGCAAGACAGTAACTTCGCAGCGGCTGAGGAGTTTGCTACAGTGTCTCCGCTGTTGACGAATGTGATCGACCCATCCGCAACGAAGGGACTGACCGCCGCCATCGACAGTCTGGACTTTCCAAAGGCGCTTGGCATCGTGCAGCGAATTGCGCGGGAGTTGGGCGTCCCTCTACCGACGGTCTGACATCGCCCATGGCCGAGACGCGCCCGAAAATTCTTGTCGTGGACGACATTCCGTCGAACGTCCATGTGCTCAGCCGGATTCTGAAAGACGATTACGACATCTATTTCGCCACCGATGGCGAAAAGGCGTTGGATCTGGTGCAGGCCCGGTTGCCCGATCTGGTTTTGCTCGACATCATGATGCCCGGCATGGACGGGTACGAGGTGTGCGCGCGCATCAAGGCCGACCCGGCCACCCACGACATTCCGGTCATCTTCATCTCGGCCAAGAGCGAGGTGGAGGATGAGACGCGGGGGTTGGAGGTCGGGGCCATCGACTTCATCACCAAGCCGATCAGCCCGCCCATCGTCAAGGCGCGGGTGCGCAACCATTTGCTGTTGAAGCGGCAAGCCGATCTGCTGCGCAGCCTGTCTTTCTTGGACGGTCTGACCGGCATCGCCAACCGCCGCCGTTTTGACGACACCATGGCGCGGGAATGGCGGCGCTGCGCGCGTTCGCATCAACCTTTGTCGCTGGTCATCCTCGACGTCGATCACTTCAAATCCTACAACGACCATTACGGGCATCAGGCGGGTGACGAATGCCTGCGCACGGTGGCGGCGGTGTTGGCGGATCAAGTGAAGCGGACCGGCGATCTGGTCGCCCGCTATGGCGGGGAGGAGTTCGTCTGTCTGCTGCCGGAAACCGACAATGACGGGGCGCTTCAGGTGGCGGAACGTTTGCGCGGCGCGGTGGTGGACTGCGCGATTCCCCATGATTTTTCGCCAGTGGCCTCACACGTGACCATCAGCTTGGGAGTCGCCACGGTGGCGCCGGTGGCGGACGCGTCGGCGGACACATTGACTCAGATGGCCGACCAATTGCTGTATCAGGCCAAGCGCGGCGGTCGGAACCGGGTGCAGGGCGTTCTGCTTCCGGCGCTTTGACGCCGACCGGGCGGGTCCACACAAGACGGGTTGGCCGATGAGCGGTTCCTTTTCCGACGTGCGCGGACGCGGGTTCAGCCGCCGCGTCTCCCTTTCCGTCGCTCAAGGCTGGGTCGATCAACGTTGCGCGGCGCGCCCGCCCGTCGTGACGCCGTTGGCGGAGGCCGTCGGGTTGCGGTTGGCCACGCCTTTCTGTGTTCCCAAAGACTGGCCTGATTGCGACCGCGCGGCGCGCGATGGCTTCGCATTGGCCGCCGTCGACAGTTTGGGGGCGGGATCCTACAACCCAATCGCCTTGCCGTTGGCGCGCGCCGTGTCGGCGGGCGATCCGCTTCCTCCTGGCGCCGACGCCGTCCTGCCTTTCGAGGCTGCGTCCAGCCAACAGGGCTGGGTCGAAGCGGTTGACGCCGTGGCCCCCGGCGCTGGGGTGGAGCGGCGCGGCGCGGCGGCGCAAGCCGGGGCGTCGCCGTTGCTGGCGACCGGGCGATTGTTGCGCCCGTCGGACATCGGGATGTTGGCCGCCTTCGGCGTCGAGAGCGTGATGGCGTCGCCGCCGCCGCGCGTGCGCATTCTGTTGGTTGGCGGCCCCCGCAGCGGGGCGGAGTGTTTGGGGGCGATGCTGGCGGCTCTGGTCCGGCGCGATGGCGGAGCGCCGGAGGTCGTCGGGCCGCTGCCCGCCGATCCGGCTTTGGCGGCGGCGTTGCGCGGGGTGGGGGCCGATTTGATTCTGACCGTCGGGCGGACCGGCGTCGGCGCCGACGACGTCGCGCCGTTGGCGTTGGCGCAGGCGGGAACCCTGGCGTCGCATGGCGTGGCCCTGAGACCGGGCGACAGCGCCGGGATGGGAGAGGTGGCGGCCGTTCCGGTGGTTTTGTTGCCCGGCGAACCAATGGCCTGTTGGACCGTCTATGAGATGTTGGGCGGGCGGGCGGTGCGTCGGATGGCGGGACGGCCCGAAGAAACGCCGCTCGCCGCCGTGACGGTCGTCACCGCGCGCAAGCTGGTGTCGGAGATTGGCTGCGTCGATCTTTATCGGGTCCGCTTCACCATCGATGGCCGGATCGAGCCGGTGGCTTCCTCGGCGATTCCCGGTCTGGCGGCGCTGGCGCGCGCCGATGGCTATGTCGTGATCGCCGCCGACAGCGAAGGCGTTCCAGCGGGCGCGACCGTGACCATGCGCCGTTTCGCGCCCTGAGTATGATGGTGCGGCGCGTGATGGCGCGGCGCCGGGCTGACCGCTGCGCGGCGGGACGGCTGTGCTACCATGCGCGTCCGTTGATTGAGATCCGAGTGACGAGGGCTTGCGCGTGCTGACTGAGGACATCCGCCGTTTCGTGGCCCAAGCCGCCCGTCAGGAGCAGTTTCTCGACGTGGTCAGCGGCGAGGAGGCGCGCGCGCGCTTTCACCGCCATCTGGACCTTTCCCCGCGTGGCGAGGAGCGGGTGACGCTGGCCGCCGCGCTGGGCCGGGTGCTGGCGGCGGATGTGACGGCTGGGGTCGATGTGCCGGGTTTTGACCGTTCGGTGGTGGACGGCTTTGCGTTGCGGGCCGCCGACACGGCTGGCGCGACGGAGGACGCGCCCGTCCTGCTGCGGTTGAATGGCGAGGTGCTCGCCGCCGGGCACGCGCCGACGCTGACGGTGGAGCCGGGAACCGCCACGGTGATCGCGACCGGCGGGATGATGCCGCGCGGGGCCGACGCGGTGGTGATGGTCGAGCACACCGAGCCGCTGGATGGCGAGCCGCTGGATGGCGAATCAACGGCGGGTGAAACCGGTCTGTTGGTCGCCCTGTCGAAACCGGCGACGTCCGGCGCCTTCGTCGCCGCCACCGGATCCGACATCGGGCGGGGCGAGGTGGTGTTGCGGCGGGGGCAGGCGTTGACCTCGCGCGAGATTGGCGTGTTGGCCGCCATCGGTTTGGCCGAGGTGGCGGTGTTTCGCCGCCCGCGCGTGGCCATCCTGTCCACCGGCGACGAGCTTGTGCCGCCCGGCCAGCCGATCCGGCCCGGCGCCGTGTATGATTCAAACGCCGCCATCCTCGCCGCCGCCGTCGCCGAATTGGGGTGCGAGCCGGTGCCTCTGGGCATCGCGGCGGACGACGACGACACGCTCGACCAACGGGTGGCGCAGGGGTTGGCCTGCGACGCGCTGCTGTTGTCGGGCGGCACCTCGAAAGGGGCGGGCGACCGCTCGCACAAGGTGGTGGCGCAACTGAAGGATCCCGGCATCGTCGCCCATGGCGTGGCGCTGAAGCCGGGCAAGCCGCTGTGTCTGGCGGTGACGGCGGGCAAGCCGGTGGTGGTGCTGCCGGGCTTCCCGACCTCGGCCATGTTCACCTTTCACAGCTTTGTCGCGCCGGTTCTGCGCGCGCTGGCCGGACTGCCGCCCGCCACGACCGAAGCGGTGTCCGCCACCTTGCCCGTCCGGCTGGGGTCGGAGCGCGGGCGCACCGAATATGTCATGGTCTCGCTGGTGCATGGCGCGGGACCGGCGGGAACGGCGGCGGGGGAGGGCGCGTTGGCCGCCTACCCGCTGTCCAAGGGGTCGGGGGCGGTGACGGCCTTCAGCCACGCCGATGGTTTTCTCGCCATCGACGCCCAAGCCGAAGCGGTGGAGGCCGGGACCCCGGTGTCGGTTCACCTGCTGGGCCGCGCGGTGGCCCCGGCGGAATTGATCGTCGTCGGCAGCCAATGCCTTGGGTTGAACGCTGTGCTGGGCCGCCTGATCGCCGAAGGCTTGACGGTGAAGGCGTTGAACGTCGGTTCGATGGGCGGGTTGGCGGCGGCGCGGCGCGGCGAGTGCGACGTGGCGCCGATCCACCTGATGGATCCGGCGACGGAACTCTACAACACCCCGTTTCTGACGCCGGGGCTGGAGCTTGTCACCGGCTATCGCCGCATGCAGGGCATCGTCTTCCGCTCTGGCGATCCGCGTTTCGAGGGAAAGACGACGGAAGCGGCGTTGGCTGGGGTGGCCGGGTTGGCCGACTGCATCCTCATCAACCGCAACGCGGGCAGCGGCACCCGCATTCTGACCGACCGTCTGCTGGGCGGGCTGCGTCCGACCGGCTATTGGACGCAGGCCAAATCGCACAACGCGGTGGCGGTGGCCGTGGCGCAGAGCCGGGCGGATTGGGGCGTGGCGATTTCCAGCGCGGCGACGCTGTATGGTTTGGGATTCCTGCCGCTGCGGGAGGAGCATTACGACTTTGTGATTCCCGCCGCCCGGCGTGATCGCCCGGCGGTTCAGCGCTTCATCGCCCTGATCGAGTCGGCGGAGGTGGTTGAAGCGCTGCGTGGGATGGGCTTTGCGCGCTGAACGCCCGGTCAGTGCGTCGTCTGGCCGGTTCCGCAAGAGCAGCCGCAACCACCCTCCGGCGCGTTCACCCGGATGGCGCCGCCCGCCGTCGCCAGCACGGCGGCCAGCGGCAAACCAACGGCGTCGGCCACCGCGCCCAGGCTGGCTTCGCCCGGCAGGGCTTGGGCGGGGCTGAACACCGGGTGCAACATCGCCAGACGCTGGCGCGCGGACGGATCCAGCCGGTCGAGCGTGGCGAGGCTGGTGTCGGCGGTCACGGCGGCGTTGGTTGTGGCGGCGTTGGTCATGGCGGTGGATCCGGGGTTGGCGTGGATGAGGGGGGAGCGCACAAAACGCCGCGACCGCAGCGCTGTCAAGGCTGACCGGCGCCGGTTGGGGCTGGACAGCGGGCCGCGTTCCAATCCAAGCTTTGGCCCCGCCGTCGTGAGAGGGACGTCCCATGAGCCTCGAATTTTTGCTGACATCCTTGATCGTCGCCGTGTCGCCCGGCACTGGGGTTTTGTTCACCCTGGCGGCGGGCCTGTCGCGGGGATCGCGGGCCAGCCTCATCGCCGCGTTCGGCTGCGCCATCGGGATTGTGCCGCACATGGCGGCGGCGATTTTGGGGGTGGCGGCGTTGTTGCACACCAGCGCGCTGGCCTTTCAGGCTTTGAAATATCTGGGCGTCCTCTATTTGCTGTATATGGCTTGGACGACCCTGAAGGATCACAGCGCGTTGACGGTCGAACCGGACCGCAGCCCGCGTTCGGCGGGGCAGGTGATCGTTTCGGCGATTCTCATCAACATCCTCAATCCAAAGCTGTCGATCTTCTTCCTGGCCTTTCTGCCGCAGTTCGTTCGTGACGACGCGGCCAGCCCGTTGGCTCAGATGCTGGAGTTGAGCGGCGTGTTCATGCTGATGACGTTTGTCGTCTTCGCCGGTTATGGGCTGTGCGCCGCCGCCGTCCGCGCCCATGTCGTTTCGCGTCCGCAACTGTTGGTCTGGCTGCGTCGGACCTTCGCGGGCGCTTTCGCCGCCTTGGGCGTCAAGCTGGCCTTCGCCGAACGCTGAATCTTTTGGAGCGAGCTGATATGCGGTCATTCCGGATTGGTTGTTTGCGTTCCGAATATTAAGCTCATCCGGTTTGGTTGTGTCGCAGGGGTAAGGGTGGATGGCGAAGGTTTTGGTGGTCGATGACGATTCGGTGTCGCGCAACCTCGTTCGCGCGATTCTGGCGAAGGACGGGCACGACATCACCGTTTGCGAGGGGGCCTTGCAAGCGATTGAGGCGCTGTCCTGCCGGGATTTCGACGTGATCGTCACCGACATCATCATGCCCGAACATGACGGGTTCGAGTTGATTCAGGCCGCCCGCAACCTGCGCCCGGACGCGCGGATCATTGTTTTGTCGGCGGTGGATGAAAAGGTTCCCGCGCATATGACCGCCGCCGTGTTTGAACGGCTGGGCGTGACGCGCGTGATCGCCAAGCCGATCAACCCGGCGCTTCTCGCCTCGGAGGTTTTGGCGGCGCACGTCATCGGTTGAGGCGGGGGCGGTTGAGGCGGGGCGGTTGAGGCGTCTGGCGGTGGCGGCGTCCCGGTGTCATGATGCGCGCCTCATCATTTCCGTGTGGAGACATCTCATGCGCACAATCGGCCTGCTGGCGATGGTCACGGTTCTGGCCATCGCTCCCTTGAGCGTTCAGGCGCAGACGGCGCCGGTCGCCCCCGCTCCTGCCGCGCCCGTGGCGGCTCCGGCCCCAGCGCCGACTCCCGCTCCGACTCCGGCGCCCGCTCCGGCGATGGCTCCGACTCCGGTCGCCGCCCCGACGGTGTTTGGTCTGCCGCCGGGGCAGGCGTTGGCGATTGGCGTCGGCATGGCGGCGGGCGGCGTTGGCGTCGGCGCGCTGGCGCACGGGCCATTCTCCACCCTCATCGGCGCGGCGGCGGGCGCGCTGATCGGCGATTGGTGGTACGCCACGAAGCCGACGCCCATGCATCGCTGAGCGGCGGCGGGCCAAGCCTGATTGGAAAAGCCACCTCCCTTACGGGGGAGGTGGGCGTTCCGTAGGTGTGGTGACGGCGTCTTCCCGCTCCTGTGGAACGGGGAAAGCCCGACGGGTCAGGCCGTCACCGGCGTCCGGCCATCGCGGGCGCGCATCAGCGCCCAGACCACCGACACGCCCAGCAGCTTCGACGCGAGGCTGGCGGCCCACACATTGGGTTCCCAGACGCCCAGCATGCCAAAGAACAGCGCGGTGTCGACCGGCACCGACAGGGCGGCGCTCAGCCACAGGCGATCCCGCAGCGGGCGCTTGGTGATGGTGAAGACCAGCCAGTCGATCATTTCCGACACGGCGAAGGCGGCGACGCTGGCGGTGGCGACGAAGGGATCGGCCAGCAGATAGGACAACACCGTTCCGGTGAGCATGGCGGCCAGCGCCCAGTGACCGAAACGGACCTGCACCATGTCGCGCAGGACAAACACCAAGCCGACCCAGCAGGACCAGACCAGATCCAGATGCGGGAACAGGCTGAACGCGTAGTTGATGGCGAGAATGCTGCCGATGTAGGCGGAAAGCCAGATCATGTCCAAGATCCTTGGAAGGGGCGACCCGTGGCGATACGGGCGCGGATGACCGGAGCAAACCCGCGTGAATGCGAGCGCCCCGAAGCCGCTTGTCCTAGCAGATTCGTTTTGCCGGTTGAAGGGGGGACCGCCGCGATTCAGGGATGAAAAGCGCGCGGTCTTACGGGGCGATGGCCCGGCGTCCGAACAGGTCGCGCAGCTTGCGGCCCAGCAAACCACCCAACACGCGCCGCCCGGCGCCGCTCTTGGGGAACCAGTCGGGTTCCGTGCTTTGCAGGCGGCGCGCCACGACAAGAAAAACATCGACCACGCGCGGGTCGAAATCCCGACCGGACCGTTCGACGATCCAGTCAATCGCCTGCTCAACCGACCACGCGCCGCGATAAGGCCGGGGGGTCGTCAACGCGTCGAACACGTCGGCCACGGCGGTGATGCGGGCGGCGATGGGAATGGCGTCGCCCGCCAACCCCTCCACATAGCCGGAGCCGTCGTAGCGTTCGTGGTGATACCGGGCGATGTCCGCCGCGATGGACAGCAGCGAGCGTTCGCGCAGCGGCGCGGCCACCGTGCTGAGAATGCGGTGGCCGATTTCGGTGTGGCGGCGGATCGCCACCAGATCGTTGCTGGCCAACTCCCCGGGCGTGCCCAGCGTTTCGTCCGACACGCTCAGCATGCCGACATCGTGCAGCAGAGCGGCCAGACCGATTTTTTCGACGCAATCGGCGTCCAACTCGTCGCCGAACTGGCCACGCTTGAGCAGCTCGCGCGCCATGTCGCCGACCAGCCGTTCGATCCGTTGCAGATGGCCGGGGGCGGCGTTGTCCTTGTATTCCGCCAACGACCCCATCGCCAGCACGGTGGCCTTCTGCGCGATGTTCAATTCCTCGAACAGCAGGGCGTTTTCAAAGGCGATGGAGCATTTGTTGCGGAACAGCTCCAACAATTGCCATTCGCGCGTGCCGCCGTCGTTGCGGCCTTCGACATAGATCATGCCGGTGACGCCGCCGTTGGCGCGCAGGCGCAGCGCGCAGAAATCCGGCTCGACGATGGTTTCGCTGCTGGGGGAGAGACGTTCCAACGCGGCTTCGATCCGCGCCTCGCCCAAGGACGACAGTTCGACGTCCTTCCAGGGGGCGAAGCGTCCGATGGAGGCGCGCACGCGGATCTTGCGGTCGCGCGGCTGGGTGTCGCCCTGGACGCACAGCAGGGCGTGACGCCCCATGCCCAGCAGCCCGACGACGCGCGGCAGGATGTTGGGAAACAGGGTCTCGGGCGTGCGCAGTTCCAGCAGGCCGGTGGTTGCGACCAGCATCCGGGCCAAGCCCTTGCGCCCCGCCGCCAGCGCCTGAAGGCTGGCGAAGGCGCGAAGCTGGCCGGTCACGGCGGTGCGCAAGGCGCGCGGCGACAGGTCGGCCTTGGCGCGATAGTCGCTGACGTCGGCGCCGCCGATCACCTCCTCCTCGCTGACGGCGTTGGGGTGGGCGGCGCAGACGACAATCCGGGTGCGCTGGTTGCCCAGATCGTTGCGGATGTGGGCGATCAGATCAAGACCGGCCCGGTCATGCTCCAGAACCAGCTCCAGCAGGATGACGGCGATTTCCGGATGATCGTACAGCGCCTGCCGGGCCTCGGCGGCGGAAACCGCGCCGATCAGGCGGACGCCGACGCCATCGACCGAGAGATTGGTCAAAGCCTCGCGCGCCAGGTTCAGCAGCGTCGGCGCCCCATCCACCACCAAAATGGAAAAGGGCGGGGTGGAAGGCGCGATCTCGTCTGACGGAACAGAGGCGTTGGGCATGGCGATCCCGATGGTTGCGCGTCAGCGTCACCCGCTGGTCAAAAAATACCCGCGCAACGTCGGACCTTCAACCATCATCGGTTTGGCCACGAAACATTTTCCCAACCGCCGAATCCTCAACAAAAAGGCCGCTTCCCCGGTTCAGGAAGCGGCCTTTTCTTAGAAATCACCGGGTCATCGACGCTTTGGCGCCGCCCCAACCCCGCCGAAACGGGGCTTGGACGGCGGTCAAAGCCGTTCGATCACTCGTCGTGCTGCTGCTTGCGCTTCAGCGCGGCGCCCAGGATGTCGCCCAGCGAGGCGCCCGAGTCCGACGAACCATATTCGGCCATCGCGGCCTTCTCTTCTTCCATCTCGCGCGCCTTGATGGACAGCGAGATGCGGCGCGAGCTGCGGTCGATCTGCGTGACCTTGGCGTCGATCTTTTCGCCGACGGCGAAACGCTCCGGACGCTGCTCCGAACGCTCGCGGGACAGGTCCGACTTGCGGATGAAGCCGGTGTAACCCTCGCCCACGGACACTTCGATGCCGCCGTCCGTGACCTGGGTCACGGTGCAGGTGACGACTTCGTTCTTCTTCAGACCGGCGGTGGCGGCCTCGAACGGATCGTTCGCGAGCTGCTTGATGCCGAGGCTGATGCGCTCCTTCTCGACGTCGACGTCGAGAACCTTGACCTTGACGCGGTCGCCCTTCTTGTACTCGGCGATCGCCTCTTCACCCGACTTGTTCCAGTCGAGATCCGACATGTGGACCATGCCGTCGATGTCGCCCGGCAGGCCAACGAACAGACCGAATTCGGTGATGTTCTTGACTTCGCCTTCCAGCTCGGTGCCCTGGCCGAACTTGTCCGTGAAGGTTTCCCACGGGTTGTCCAGGCACTGCTTGAGGCCGAGGCTGATGCGGCGCTTCTGCGGATCGACGTCCAGGACCATGACTTCGACTTCTTGCGAGGTCGAAACGATCTTGCCCGGATGGACGTTCTTCTTGGTCCACGACATTTCCGAGACGTGCACCAGACCCTCGATGCCCGGCTCCAGCTCCACGAAGGCGCCGTAGTCGGTGATGTTGGTGACGCGGCCCTTGAACTTGGCGCTGACCGGGTACTTGGCTTCGACGCCTTCCCACGGATCGGCTTCCAACTGCTTCATGCCGAGGCTGATGCGCTGGGTTTCCGGGTTGAAGCGGATGACCTGGACCGTGACGGTCTGGCCGATCTGCAAGGCTTCCGACGGGTGGTTGATGCGGCGCCACGCGATGTCGGTGACGTGCAGCAGGCCATCGACGCCACCCAGATCCACGAACGCGCCGTAGTCGGTGATGTTCTTGACCACGCCCTGGAGAATCTGGCCTTCCTTGAGGTTGGCCACCAGCTCCGAACGGGCCTCGGCGCGGCTCTCTTCGAGAACGGCGCGACGCGACACGACGATGTTGCCGCGCGAGCGGTCCATCTTGAGGATCTGGAAGGGCTGCGGCGTGCCCAGCAGCGGCGAAATGTCGCGCACCGGACGGATGTCGACCTGGCTGCCCGGCAGGAAGGCGACGGCGCCCGACAGGTCGACCGTGAAGCCGCCCTTGACGCGCCCGAAGATGACGCCGGTGACGCGGCTCTGGTCGGTGAAGGACTTCTCCAACAGCGCCCAGGCTTCTTCGCGCTTGGCCTTCTCACGGCTCAGCATCGCTTCGCCGTTTTTGTCTTCCATGCGCTCGAGGTAGACCTCGACCGTGTCGCCCGCCTTCAGCTCGGGAGCCTGCCCGGCGACGGCGAATTCCTTCAGCGCGACGCGGCCTTCCGACTTCAGGCCGACGTCGATCGTGACCATGTCGTTCTCGACGGCGACGACGCGTCCCTTGACGACGGTGCCTTCCAGCGAGTCGGCGGAGCCGAGCGACTCTTCCAACAGAGCCGCGAAGCTTTCCTTTTCGACCGTCCGGGCCAGTGCTTGTGCCATTGAAACTCCTAAAGGTGGCGCAAAAGCGATCCCGTTTCGACCATGCCCACGGCAAAATGGGTGTGGTCTCGACAAAACCGCCGCGCCGGGCACCACGCCCGGCGACTTGGTTGATGGTTTTCCGTGGAGAGCGTTCGACCCGCCCGCCCCGTGATCCGCCTGCCGACGGCGTTACGCCGCAGGCCGCAGTCCGGTTTTCGAGCCGATGTGATCGACCGCCCGCGCGAACACCTCGTCGGCGTCGAGAGCGGAGGTATCAAGCACAAAAGCGTCAACAGCCGGACGGAGCGGGGCCACCGCTCGCTGGCTGTCACGCGCATCACGAGTCTTCATGTCCTCCAGGACGTCGGACGGTATAGCCGGAATCCCCCGGCTCCGCAACTCCTTGAGTCGGCGTTCGGCCCGGACCTCCAGCGACGCGGTGACGAACAGCTTGGCGCTGGCGTCGGGGCAGACCACGGTGCCGATGTCGCGCCCGTCCAGCACGGATCCCGGCGCGCCGCCCGGCGGATGCTGGGTGAAACGGCGCTGGAAATCGAGCAGGGCGGCCCGCACCTCCGGCACCGCCGCGACCTTGCTGGCCGCCTGCGCCGCTTCGTCGGTGCGCAGCGCCACTTCGCGCAGGATCGGGTGGTCGGGGTCCAGCGCCAACGCGGCCCGCGCGGCGGCGGCGTTGTCGGCGGGATCGCCGCCCGCGCGCAGCACCGACAGGCCGACGGCGCGGTAGAGCACGCCGGTGTCGAGATGGGCGAAGCCGAAGGCGTCGGCGATGCGCTGGGACAGCGTCCCTTTGCCGCTGGCGGCGGGGCCGTCGATGGCGATGACGATGGGGGTGGTCATGGTGGTCAGACCTCCGAAATCTTCGCGCCCAGCCCGTTCATCAAATCCACGAAGCCGGGGAAGCTGGTTTCGATGAAGGCCCCGTCATCGATTTGGATCGGTTCGGCGGTCGCCGCGCCCAGCACCAGGAAGCTCATGGCGATGCGGTGGTCCATCGCCGTGGCGATCAGCGCCCCGCCCTTGGGCGGCTCCCCTGTTCCATGAACGGTCAGGCTGTCGTCGGCTCCAACCTCCAGCGCGACGCCGCAGGCGGTCAGGCCGTCGGCGACCATGGCCAGCCGGTCGCTTTCCTTCACCCGCAGCTCTTTCAGCCCGAGCATCACCGTGGTCCCTTCCGCGCAGGCGGCGGCGGCGGCGAGCACCGGGTATTCGTCGATCATGCTGGGGGCGCGGTCGGCGGGCACCACCACGCCGCGCAGGCGGCTGTGCTTGACCCGCAGATCGGCCACCGGCTCGCCCGCTTGATCGCGCTGGTTCTCAAACGTGATGTCGGCGCCCATCTCGATCAGCGTGTCGTACAGGCCGGTCCGGCGCGGGTTCATCCCGACGTCCTTCAACACCAATTCGGAGCCAGGCCGCAGCAGGGCCGCGACCACGGGAAAGGCGGCGGAGCTGGGATCGGACGGCACATGGATCTCGCGCCCGGTCAGCTCCGGCTGGCCGATGACGGTGACGGCCAGCGCCCCATCCTCTTGCCGTTCGGTCGTCACGGTCGCGCCGAAATGGCGCAGCATGGTTTCGGTGTGGTCGCGCGTCGGCTCCGCCTCGATCACCGTGGTGGCGCCAGGGGTGTTGAGACCGGCCAGAATGATCGCCGACTTCACCTGCGCCGAGGCGACCGGCAGGCGGTAGGTGATCGGGGTCAGGCGGTCGCTGCCGACGACGGTCAACGGCAGTCGCCCGCCCGAACGCCCGACGAAGCGCGCGCCCATCTGCTCCAGCGGCGTGGTGACGCGCGCCATCGGGCGCTTGTTGAGCGAGGCGTCGCCGGTGAAGACGCAGGTGATCGGGTGGGCGGCGACCAGCCCCATCAACAGCCGCGCGGCGGTGCCGCTGTTGCCCATGTCCAGCACCTGGGCCGGTTCCTGCAAGGCGCCCAGCCCAACGCCACGCACCCGCCACACCCCGTCGGAGTCGCGGTCGGCCTGTGCGCCCAGCAGCCGCATGGCCGCCGCCGTGTGCAGCACGTCTTCGCCCTCCAACAGGCCGTGGATGACGGTTTCGCCGACGGCGATGGCGCCCAGCATCAGCGACCGATGCGAGATCGACTTGTCTCCGGGCGCCCGGACGGCGCCGACCAACGGGCCGGAGAACGAGGAACGCAGCGGTTTTGCCTGCGACATGGGGGAACCCTCAGGGCATGGGGTGGGTGTTTGGCCGCAGTACCTAGCACAGCGCCGCGCGCGACGCGAGAGCGGCGCTTTTCCCTTGGGGCGGGCGGAAAAGAGCCGAGCGAAGCGGGCGTCGCAGGTTTTTTTTGACAAGCGTTCCAAGGCGTGGCAAAGGGCGCAGCTTGAGATTCCCTAAGATTTGTGACGGAGGACGTGGCGTGGCCAAACCCGAATGGGGCGTCAAGCGCATCTGCCCGAGCTGCGGCGCTCGCTATTACGACATGCGCAAGGACCCGCCGGTCTGCCCGAGCTGCGGCGCGCAGTTTGATCCCGAGGCTTTGCTGAAGTCCCGCAAGGCCCGTCCGGCCCCGGCGGATGACACCAAGAAGGTCGCCGTCGTCGAGGACGAAGAGGTCGAGGTCGAGGATCCCGAGGCCGCCGAGCTTGAGGGCGTCGAGGACGACGTGTCGGTTGACGACATCGAAGAGGCCGCCGACCCGGTCGAGGACGAGGACGACGTTCTGATCGAAGACACGTCCGAGCTGGGCGAAGACGACATGGACGAAGTCGTCGTCGAGGGCGAGGACGAAGAGGAGCGCTAACCCCGCTTCCCTGGTGATGGCGGGAGGGGTCAGGAAAAAAACGCGATGCCCCGAATTTTTCGCTTGCATCACACCGCTCCCTGGCTAATATCCCGCTCCACCGACGCCGGTCAGAAACGACCGGCTCCCAGAGACAAAGGGGCCATAGCTCAGCTGGGAGAGCGCTACAATGGCATTGTAGAGGTCAGGAGTTCGATCCTCCTTGGCTCCACCAAATAAAGGCCAGCAATCCCAAGGGGTTGCTGGCCTTTTCTCTTTTCGGCCAGCGCTGCATATTTGGCTTGGGATACGCACGGGATACGCAGCGCGCTTTGGATACGTCGGTTCATCTCTCCACGCCCAGCGACGGTCGAACCAGCTTTTGGAGCTGGCGCACGAAATCGTCCGTGAACTGCCGGGTTTCCGACAGGTAGGACGGGTCGTATTTGGCGTAGATTTCGGTCGTCGAGCGACCGGGCTTGCGGTGGCCGAGCTGACCGGAAACATGCCAGTCGTCCACTCCGGCGGCGCGGGCGTGCTTCGCCATGGTGTGGCGGATCGACTTCGCCTGGAGCCAGTCGGGCAAACCTTGCGTGCCCTGGAGGTCCTGGAAGAACCCGCGCACCGAGGCGACCTTCCGACCGTAATAGTTCACGATCTGGTGGTCCGAGTGCTTCAGGAATTCGGTGATGAAGTCCGGCATCGCCACGACGGGCCGGTACTTCTTGGTCTGCCCTCGGCCCTCCGGGTTCAGGGCGATCCGTCGAGAGTCAAAGTTCACCTGATCCCTGGTGAGGTCGAAGATCGCGTCCGGTCGCGCCCAGGTGGCGATGCCCACCAGGATGAACATGAACAGGTGATCCCGTCCGGGAACCTTGGCGCCGTTGGGGGTGAACTCATGGGTTCGGTTGATGATGGTGGCGAGCTGCTGCATCGTCAGCGCCCGCTCCGGCGGCTCCGGGCACTTCACGCTGAAGACGAAGGGGACATCCGTCACCTCCTGGTATTTCTTCGCGCGGTTCAGGGCCGACCGACCGTCCGCCAGGATGCGGAAGATGTAGCCGTTCGACCAACCCTTGGCCTGCATCCATCGGATGAAGTCGTCCTGCCGCATGGGGGTCAGGTCGGCGATCATGGCGTTGCCCCAGAACTCCCCCCACACCGCGAGGCTGTTCTTCACCGCCTGGGCGCTGGCGATCTTGGAGGCGTGCTTCTCCCAGTGGGAGAGGAAGACCATGGAGAGCGGGGTGACGTCGGGGGTTTTGTTCGGCGTGACCTTCAGTTGCTCGACGCGGTGGTTTGTAACCCACTCGGCGAGGAGGACTTTGGCCTCTTGAAGATCTGTTGTGCCAGGGAGAAGGAGTGATCGGCGAGTTTGTCGGACCTCGCTGTCATACCAAGTGCGGAAGATTTGGCCGGTGTGGCTTTTGTCTCTCGGGTGCCAGGAAAGCCAGAACCCGTCGAGTTCTCCGAGTCGTTCTTGTGGGGACATGGGTCGATCCGCGAGTTGAGGATGTACGCCTCGACCTGATCGGGGGCGATGAAGACGCGCCCTCCGAGTTTCACGAAACCAAGCCGCTTGCGTTCACGCTCCCGCCGCACGGTCTTGACCGTGCAGCGCAGCAGGGTGGCGACTTCTTGTTCAGTGAGGAGGTCGAAAGTGGGCATGAGGGGGCACTCCCAGACGACAGGGGTTTCCCCCATCATCCGCGCAGCGGCGTTTCAGGCGAGGTGAGGTTGGGTTTGGGGTGCGGCCCTAAATCAGGCGGCGATCCCCAGGTCGATGTTGTTGTCGGCGTCGAACGGCTTGTGCGAGACGACGATGACCTGCCCGACCGTCTCGGTCAGGCGGGCCAGGGCTTCGGCGGTGCAGCCGGCGCGGTCCTTGTCCATGCTGGCGTCCAGCTCGTCGCCCATGAAGACCGAGAAGACCCGGTTGGTCAGGACCAGACCCAGGGCGACCCGAAGCGACAGGTTGGCGACCGCCTTGCCGGACCCCGACAGGGTGTTGACCGGCTGGCCGTCCACCTTGATGTCGAAATCCTCGTCCACGAGGATGCTGGTCCGCTTTCCGCCGGTCATCTGGCCGATCAGGAGGGAGGCCACCTTGTTCAGACTCGGCAGGAGATACGCCTTCACCCGGACGCGGAGGTCGGCGACCGCCTTCTTGGCGTTGGACCAGTGTTCGGCCGCCGCGCGGGCCGCTTTCAGGTTGGCCGCCCCCTGCTCATACTGGGCGTGGGCCTTCTCGAAGGCGGCGACCTCCCGCTCGAAGATCGCCCATCGCTGGTGGGCGTCGCGGAGTCGGGCCAGGGCGGTTCCGGTGTCGCCGAGGGCGTCCAGCCGGAGATCCTTCGCGACCCGCTCCGTCAGCCAGACGCCGTGCCGCTGGACGGCGACCTCCCAGACGGCGCGGTTGGCGTCGTGGCGGCGGCGGGCGGCGAGGTCCGCCGTCCGGTCGGGCAAGGCGACGAAGCGGGCGGCGATCCCGGTCATCTCGGCGACCAGACTCCGCTTCCGGTCGGCTTCGGCCAGGGCGTTGCGGGCCAGCCGGAGGGCGGCTTCCGTCACCCTCGGCATCAGGGCGTCCGGCACGGCGGCGAACTGGGCGCGGAGGTCGGCGCTGTCCGTCCAGGCGGTGAGCGCGAGCTGTGCCTTCTGGTAGGTCAGCTCCGGCACGTCCGGCTTGGGCGCATCCGGCACGTCGGCGTATCGGGCGCGCAGCTCGGCGCTCGCCTCCCAGGCGTCGATCACCCGCAGATCGGGGCGACGGGCGGGCCGCGCCGTCTCGGGCGCGTCCTTCACCCGGTCCCACGCCGCGTCGTCGGCCCATTCATGGCCGCATTTCGGGCATTGGCTCAGATGTTCGGTCAGCTTCTGGCGCTGAATCCAGAGGTCGTATGCGTCCCATTGGGCGAGAAGCTGGTCGCAGTCGGCGCGGCTCATCGTCGGCTCGACCAGCCCGGCCAGGGCCTTGCGCTTCTCCTCCGACCGATGGAAGGCGGCCCAGGCCGACAGCCCGGCGGCGATCTCGGCCTCGGTCAGGGTCGGAGCGACCAGCCCGGCCAGGGCGCGGGCCTTTTCCTGGGCGCGGTGGAAGGCCGTCCACCCGGCCTCGGCCAGGGCGATCTCGTCCTCGGCCAGGACGGCGTCGGGGATGGCGTCGGCCTGCGTCTTCAGGCTGGCGACCTGAAGGGCGAGTTGCTGGCGTTCATCGACCAGGGACTGGAGTGTTGTCGCGCTCTCCGGGCCGGGGGCGACCGGCTCCGGCGGCACGGTCGGTTCGTTGCGGATCCAGGCCAGCAGCTCGATCCGCTCGCGCTCGTCCGCCTCGGCGGCGGCGACCATCGCGGCGGTGACGGGCGCGCCCTCCGGCGGCTCCGGCTGGGTCGGCTGGACCAGCAGACGCTCCAGCGTGTCGGCCTCGCGGGTGAAGCCGAGGGCCTGATCGCCGCACCATTTGGTGATGTCGTCCAGCACCGACAGGCCGATGGTCTGGTCCACCGCCTTCTTCCGCTCGGCGGGCTTCATGGCGCCCAACGCCTCGATCTGGCCTTGGGCGCAGAGGTTCGCCATACCGAACACGGTGTGGTCGTAGCCCAGGACCCGGACGATGGCGGCGTTGACCGGCTTGGTGCCGGTCGCCAGCTCGGCACCGTCGCGCAGCAGCAGCGCCTTGGCGCCCTGGCGGGTGACGCGGTAGGGAACGCCCTTCACCGCGAAGCCCAGCTCCACGAACAACCCGTCCGGTCGGCTGCCCCGGAGGGCGACGGCGCCGAACAGGGCGTAGGAGACCATCTCCAGCAGCAGGGACTTGCCGATCTCGTTCGGGCCGGTGATGCAGGTCAGGCCGGCGGCGAACTCCACCCGCCGGTCGGCGTGGGTGAAGCAATTCTTGATGTGCAGGTGATGCAGCATTCACACCTCCAGCAGCGTGTGGATGGACGCGAGAATTCTCGGGTCTCCCGTCTGGGCCAGGGCCGTCAGCAGCCGCGCGGATTGGCGCATCTGGTTGGCGAGGAGGCGGCGGTTCTCGACCTCGCGGTTGTTGGCGTCGAGGAGGTCGGTGACGCGGCGCTCCAACTGCGCGACCCGCTGGCGGGCCTCGTCGCGTTCACGCTGGGTGGCGGCGAGGTGCTGAAGGGCATCGTCGATGCCGCCCTCGCGCAGGGCGGTGAAAAGGGCGCTCATCATTCGGTATCCTTCAGGCGGGTTTCGAGATAGCGGGTCAGGACCAGTGCGGCGATGTCGTCGGGCACCCCGGCCTCACCGAGGGCGCCCTTGAACAGCCCCTCCATGTCGAAGCTGTCGAAGGCGACGGTCAGCGCCTCCGGTTCGCCCTCCTCGGTGATCCGCCGGGTCGTGAGCTGGAGGCAGTCGAGGTCCGGCGGCGCCTCGCCCGGCTTCAGGTCGAGGCGGACGCATGTGTTGATGAACCGCTCCGGCTCGCAACGCTCCAACTCGGCGAGCGTGAGCGTCCGGTACAGCGGCTCCTGGTCATCGGCGTCCTCGCCATGGGCGAAGGGCTGCATGGAGCCGATGATGGTGACGGTCACGCCGTTGATCCGCTCGACGCGGGCCTTGTGGTCGTGGCCGGTGAAGACCCGGACGTTCGGGCGCTTGGACAGCCACGCGACCGGCAGGACATTGTGGGACTGGCGGGCGACGTCGATGATGTCCCAATGGCCGAACACCGCCGCCACGTCGTCCGGCACGTCGGCGATCATCGCCTCGGCGGTGACGAACGGGTCCCAGGGGCAGAAGGCAAGCCCGGCGATGATCCTGGCGGACTGACGGACGACGTGAAGGTTGGCGATGTCCTGGACCAGGGCGGCGAACAGGTCGAAGGCCGAGCGGACATCGGCGTCCCGGCTGCCGTCATGGTTGCCCATCAGGATGATGTACCGGGTGTGCGGGCGGATGGTGGCCGCCGTCCGGTAGGCCATGGCGGCGTCGAGGATCACACCGAAGGGGACGACAGCCTTGTCGAACAGGTCGCCGACGCAGACGTGAAGGTCGCAGTCCTTGGCGAGGCTGGCCCGGAAGTCCCGCCAGACCATCGCCTCCCGCTCACCCCGGCGGTGAAGCGGCACGCCGTTGACGAATGTCTTGCCCAGGTGGGGGTCGCCAAGCGCCTCCACCTGGAGACCGTTGATCTCCAGACGCATGTCTGTCTCCAGGGGACGGAGGGGGATTACGGAGTGGCGTCGAGCGCCTTGAACAGCCAGTCGATCTGCATGATGCAGTCCACGATGGCGTCGTGTGCTTGATCGGTCGGGGCTTGGTCGATGACCGGGATGTCGTCGGGGAAGCAGCGGCCCCGGATGAACGCCTTCATGTCGTTCACGTTCCGGTAGGAGAAGGGCATCCCGGTGTCGTAATCGGTGCCGTAGGAGGCCAGGAACATGAAGTCGAAGGCGGCGTTCTTGGCCCAGAAATAACGGTCGTCGATCTTCGCGTGGTCGGCGTTCACCCAGTGGAGGAAGGCGTGCGTTACAGCGCGCGGGTCCTGGGCGTTGAACAAGATGCGCTGGAAGATCTCCTGGTTCTGGGTCTGCCACCAGCGGCGGGTGTCGTCGTCCCAGAAGCGCCAGCCCGGCATCCGCAGGCACATGTTGAACAGACCGTCATGGTCGATGGTCCGGGCCACCGGGTCGAAGCGAACGGCGGCGATCTGGAGAATGGCGGCGCGATCCGGGCGGGTGCCGGTTGTCTCGATGTCGATCATATAGTGCGGCATGGGATCTCGACGGCATGGGGGTGCAGCTCGGTCCAGGACAGGGACCGGCGGGGGTGGGTCAGAACGACGCAAGCGGGGAGACGGAACCAGCGGCCTTCGGTGGGGTGCAGGCGGCGGACGAAGAATTCGTACCGGCCACCGGCCACGATGATCCGCTCGGCGCTGCCGAGCTGGTGCGGCGCGATCAGGCCGAAGGCGAAGCCGGTCGGGTGGGCGCTGGACTTCACCTCGGCGTAGCTGGTGACGCCCTGGTGGGTAAGGAGGTAATCGGAGGGCTGCTTGAAGGCGGCCAGCGCCTTGCCCCGGTTCAGGCCCCGGAGGTCCTTGTTGTCCCGGAAACGGAGGAGGTGAGCGGCCTTGCCCTGGCTCTGCCAGTGGCGCTCGAACTCGTCTTCCGCCTGGGCGCCGGTGTTGGTGCGGGAGGACATGCTGGCCCTGGGCGTTGTGGATGCTGTGGAAACATCCTGCCCAGGGTTTGGGAGAGTGGGGAGTGGGGACCGGGTTAATGGTGCGTCACTAAGGCGTCTGCCAACAATGTTGAAAGGTGTTTTTCTTGATTACTGTTTGATCGCTCTGTGGTATTAATTAACCTGAATCGATAACATTAAAGCGCTCCTTTGATGACGAAACCCATCCGAACAAGAGAGAGTGATTGGCATCATCTCCTTATAGAACGTGGATGGGTAGTCTTTCCACGGGGAAATTGCTCTATAAATAGGCCAACGTTGCATGAGATTGAGGATGTCCTGGGAGTGCCTTGTGTTCAAGGTCAACACCTTGTGCCGAAAAGCTCCAATGAAGCACGGCCAAACACTCTCTCATCAATATTTGGTCTAGAAAAATTCCCAATTCATACGGATTTCGCTACAAAGTCTATTCCTGCAAGATACATAGTATTAATTTCCCCGCGAGGCAGAAGGGTGAATACTATTGTATATGACGGCAATGATTTAGTTGTGTCATTTCCAATTAAATATCGCGAGAGTTTGTTTTCGGTCTGTTGTGGGCGTTCTTCCTTTGTGTCTCGGCTTGTTCAAAATTTTAACGGAAAATTATTATTGAGATACAATCCTTCTATAATGAAGCCACTGAACTGGCAAGCAAGAGAAATCGCAATCTACGTTGACTTGAATATGAGGGCTTCAATCGAAATTGACTGGAGCAAATATGTATGTGCTATAATCGACAACTGGAGATGCTTGCATTCAAGGGAGGAAATTATGGATAGAAGCGATAAACGTGGTCTTTGGCGGTTTGCAATGGGAGTGATGGGATGACCTGGAGCGCGGAAAAATACTTCACAAAAGCGCAAACTTATTGGGAGAGGGCTGCCGCAGTTGAGCGAGAGTCTGACCAATTTTTGCTGAATGTTGCCTTTTCATGCGAATTTATAATAAGGGGGACCATAACGTCAGTTAATCCTGCTCTAAACGCTTCGAGCGATAGTGATAGCATTCTGTATGCAAGCGGAATACCTTCGCAAAGCCCTCCCAAGACTATTGAACTTCGGCAGGCACTGGATCGTTTGCAAAAGATAATACCCGAATTAACAAAATCAGAAGTGGAGAAGGTTGCTCTGCTTATCGACACCCGTAATCAGGAACTTCATGGGGATACTCTGGAGTTTGCGCAAATTTCTTCAAAAAATATAATGCCAAGCATATATTCTTTCATCGTGAAGTCTTGCGCTAAAGCCAATCAGGACATTAATATTCTATTAGGTGAAGAAGAGGGAAAGCAGGCCGCTGATGTTGCCAAGGCAATAGCTAGAGACAGAAACGCTAGGATGAGAGATTGGATCAGACTTCATAAGGATAGATTTTTCAGTTTATCTCAAGAAGATCAAAGAGATCTGAGAGAAAAGGCTAAAGTGGACTTCGAGTCCGCAGTGTTAAAGAATAAGATGCATGTCAAGAAAGAAAAGTGCCCGTCCTGTGCGGAACTTGGATTTCTCGTAGGATCTACTGTGGGGGAAAGTTCTCCTATTCTAAAAGAAAAAATAATAATTAAGCAAGTTAGGGTTTCTCCAATATCTTTTGTCTGCAAGTGTTGTAATCTTAAAATTAATGGTCTGGATGAACTCATATCATCTGGCTTCCAACATGAGTTCTATACAGTTGATGACCTAGATCCTATCGAGCTATTTGACATAGATCCTATGAATTACATAGACATAGAAGAAATTGCTAGAGAGTATGGGAGTGATATGTATGATTACCAAGATGAGTAAATCTCTGGTAAGCTTCGGTGCAATGAAGGTAAGAATCACATTCTTAACATACCGGCACTTCGTCACTGTAAAATAATGTGTGAAATCAACCTATCCACATGCTCTTCGTTTAGAGTTGTGCCCCACTTCTCCCTCGGCAACCAATCGACCTTCGGCGCCTCGTCCAGTTCGATCTGCCCCTTCGGCGCCTTCACGGCGTCGAAGGGTTCAAAGGTCTTGCCCACCGACACCGTGCAGTGCAGCGGCAGGGTTGGGAACAGGTCGGGGTGGTCGCACATGATCTCCCGGCTCAGGCGGATGTAGTCGTGCAGGTGCTTGACCTTCACTGAGGCCACGACCTCGTCGTGGATCGGGGCGATCAGCCGGAACCAGCCGGTCGCCCGCGCCTCCCTGTGCAGCCGGACCAGGGTGCGCTTCATCATCGCCGCGCAGGTGCCCTGGATCATCGCGTTGACCGACTGGTTCCAGGCCCGGCGTTGGATCGCCGACAGCAGCTTGGCGAAGAAGTCGTTCGGCCCCTTCTGGGTCAGGTGTTGGCTGAACTTCTGGCGCATCGCCGTGGCCCAATGGTCGGTCGCCTCGAAGCGCACCCGGCGGTGGCCGTCCGGGAGCTGAACGTAGCCGTGGCGGCGGGCGAAGGCGATCAGGTCAGTGCGCCACGCCTCGGCGGTCTGGAAGCGGTTCCGGTAGCGGTCGGTTGCTTCCCACATCTGGTCGGGCGACCAGCCCAGCCGCTCGCCGACGCTGGACAGGGCGCCTGAGTACCAGTAGTTGAAGTTGCTGCCCTTGCCGACCTCGGTGCGCCAGTATTTCTTGGCCTTGGCCGGGTCCATCACCTCGCCCGCCCGGTTCATCAGGATGCGCGGGTTGATGGCTTGGACGGCGGCCACGTCCATGCCGTCGAGCGCCTTCAGCAGCTCCTCGGTCATCTCGGGAATCACGACGGCCAGGGCGTCGGCGGCGGCGCCCAGATGCAGATCCTCGTAGGGAAGCTGGCCGAACACCCGTTTGAATTCGGGGTCCTGGGACATCTCGCCAATCGTGACCAGCTCGATGCTCGACCAGTCCTCGGAAACCTGGACCTCACGGTCGTTGTCGGCGAGGAAGAAGCCCCGGACGAACACCGACTCGCCGCGCTTGGCGAGCTGCTGCCCGTTCGGGGTCTCCATCGCCATGCGCCGGGTCGCCAGCTTGGAGGAGATCGTCGGGTAGACGCGGCCCGTTTCCGGGTCGCACAGCATCAGGTACGGCTCGATGTAGAGTTTCGAGCGCTGTTCGATGGAGGCCAGGGCCGACAGCCCGGCGATCACCGCCAGCTTGGCCGTGGTCTCCGGGGTTTCGCCCTCCTCCTTGATCCGTTTCTGGAGGCGGATGACCAGCTTGCCCCGGCAATCGGCGTCGGACTGGACCTTGCCCTGGATGACGATGGGCTTTTCCCGGCACAGATCGTAGAGGAGCGCCCTTGCGGTCTGCCAATAGGTGAGGTTCAGGGCGCCCTTGGTCTTGGCCCCCGACCAGCCCTCCGACATCGACCCGGCGAGCCGCGTCACCTCGGTGCAGTCGTCGGCGCTGTCGCCCAGCGCGACCCAGCTTTCGATGGCCCGGCGTTTCTTCGCCCAGGATTTCCGATACCAGCTCTCCTGCGTCGTCAGCCGTTCGTGGGGGTCGTCCGGGAAGGGGAGCAGCACGGCGCAGGCGGCGCGCAGGCGGCGAAGAACCTTGGCGGTCTCGACCCGCTCGACCAAGCGGCGGGCCTCGACGGCGGGATGGTTCAGGCGCCAGCCCTGGTGATTCATGTCGGCGAAGACCTCGACCGCCGGCAGTTCCTGGGTGAAATACGCCTGGGCGGCCTGCGGGTTGTCCCGCAGCATGAAGTCCAGCAGCCGGTGGTACAGCTTCAGGCACCAGAAGGCGTCCTCGGCCCCGTATTCCGAGACCTCGGCGCCGGTGAGCTGGCCCATATGGACATTCTCGCCCAGGGTTTCCGCGAAGCTGGACATTTGGTGGCCGAACCAGGACTTGACCGCCTGCTTCAGGCCATAGCCCCAGGCGATGCCGTGGACCAGACCGTTGTAGGAGTAGCTGGCGTCGCTCTCCTTGCCGACGATCTTGGCGAACAGCTCGGCCTGCGGCGTGGTCATCTCGTCGCCGTAGCTGTAGGTCCTGAACAGCGTCTGGGCGTCGGACAGCAGCGGCCGGACGGGGGCGAAGTCGGCGGCGTAAAAGCGGTTGAGGTCGTAATTGTCCGGCCCGTAGGCGGACACCGCCATCTGAAGGGTGCAGATGTAGCGGGTCACGTCGTAGCCGAGCGCGGCGCGCATCATCACCCGCTCGAAGGCGGCGTTGTGGATCACCCAGTAGCCGGTCTCGGGCCGGGCATCCAGCACCCCCTTCACCTCGGCCCAGGTCAGGCGGTTCTCCACGTCGGCGTGGGCGAGGTTGAAGTAGAAGGCGTAATCGGCGCCGTCCGGGTGGAGCGACAGGCCCGTGACGGTGGTGCGACGGGCGTCAAAGACCAGCTTGCGGTTCTTCGCCTTGCGCCCGTCGCCGTCGCACCGCATGAAGCGGTTCAGCCCTTCGTGCCGGTCGGCGTCGTGGGTCTCGATGTCGAGGCCGGTCAGCGCGGCCTTCGACACGAGGTCGATGATGACCGGCTTCAGGACATGGATGTTCTTGCGGTCCACCAGGACCGTCTTGCAGGGGGTGATGGATCCATCAAGCGGCATTCATGGCCTCCACAACCACGAGCGGGTTGTCCGTGTAGCAGAAGACCTCGGTGAACCCTCGGTCGTGGTAGAAACGGAGCAGCACCCCGCCGTTGATCGTGCCATGGGCGCGGACTGAGCCGACTGTGTGACGGCGCGAACAGGCGCGGGTGACGCCGAAGGCCACCTTCCTGACCTCATCCATGTCGAGGAGGCGGTTCAGGGGTTGCCGCATTCCCTTCTGGATGGTGCTGTGGTCGCCGGTCCGCTTCGCGTTCAATCGCTTGATGCGGGACATCGGGGCCTCACATGAGATACTGGGCGAGCATGGTGTCCACGGCGTCCGGGTCGTGCCGCCCGGCGACAAGGTGCTGGTTGACCAGCTCGGTTTCGATGGGCAGGAAGCCGACCAGCCGGTAGAGGGCCTGGAAATGGGCCGGGTTGGCGGCCATGGCATTCTTGCATTTGGGCGGCAGATCGACCGGCGGCGCGGCGTCGAAGGGGGCCTCGAACCAGTCGCGCAACGCCGCCTTGTCGCAGCCCTCCCAGGTCTTCACCCCGAAACCAGGCACGCCCTTGATGTTGTCCGAAGGGTCGCCGACCGTCGCCTTGTAGAGGCGGATCAGGTTCGGCTGCACATCCTTCAGGGATTGGGCGGTGACGGTGATGCGGGGGATTTGTTCGAGCTGCCGGATGTCGGCGTCCCGCGTCACCACCTCCACCGTCTGCTGGTGCTGGACCGCGTAGCGGATCGCGAGGTGGGCCATCACGTCGTCCCCCTCATAGCCGGGAACGATGCAGGAGAAGGCCGGGGTCAGCCTCACCATCTCCTGCCAGAGACGCATGAACGCCTGCACGTCCTCGGTCGGCGGTTCGCGGTTGGCCTTGTAGTCGGGATAGATGTCCCGGCGCTTGGCGTTGCCCGCCGGGTGGTCGAACACCCAGATGTCCAGGACGCCGTGGGGGTTGGCCGCTTCCAGATACAGGTTGCGCAGGCAGAACCCGGTGGTGTCGGTTTCCAGGCGCTGGCGGACGACGAGGTTGCCGTCGTAGATGCGGATCATCTTACGGCTCCCGGATGAGGTGATCGTGAACCCAGTCCCCTGTTTGCCGAGCGCCTATGAGGTGCAGAACGGCCATGAGGGGATGGGCAAGGAACGAGTGCCAGAAGTGAGAGGAGATCATCGGCAACTCCACCGTTGAGGCGGGGCCTTGCGACCCCGCCCGGTTCCGCCCTTACTCGCCGTCCTCTTCCCACTCGCCGGCCAGCTTGTAGATCAGGCTGCCCCACTTGCCCTTGGTGTTGGTCTTCAGCTTGTGGGTCAGCTCGACCTTGATGCGGGTCAGGCCCTGGGCCTTGGCCTGCTGGACCAGCGCCTTGAAGTCCTTGGCATTGGTCACGCTCGGGCTGAAGCCGATGACGGTGCCGGCCTCGACCACGTTCTTCTTGTGGTCCTCGGCCGACTCGACCACGGTCATCGGGATTTCGTAGGAGATGTACTCCGACCCCGCCTTGGCCGGATCGGCGGCGGCGATCTGAAGCGTCTGCGCCCAGGAGCCGCCGCCGACCGTGAGCACGCGGTCGTAGGAGCGGCCATATTTGGCCGGGTTGCCCCACGACACGCCGTAGAACGGCTGGACCTCGGTGATGTCGATGCCGACGACCAGCTTCTCGTGGAAACCGACCTTGCCGACCTGGATGGCGCTTTCGGTGAGGTTCAGATACGCCTCAACCGCCATGCCGGTCATCTCCAGGGCGTCGTCCATGGAGAGGCGCTTGCCCGGCTGGACCGGGGCGAGGGCGTGGGTGTTGGCGACGGCCGGCACCGCCGTGGCGGCGGCGGCTTGCGCGGCGGCGGCCTGGGCGGTCGCCTGTTCGCCGATCTGGGCGGCGGCCTGATTGACGGAGGCCAATGCGGCGGCGACGGGATCAAGGGCAGTCATGGCATCCTCATGGGATTGGTGATGAGCCAAAAATAAAGCCGCCCACCGGGCGGCTCCATCTCAACCATATTTAGACAATCGTCAGTAATTCAGCCTGACAGGCTGTAGACCTCACGGGTGGGGTCAACCGCCTGGGCTTCCCTGGACTTCCGCTCTATGATCTTGAAGATGCGGCTGTCGATGCTGTCCTTGTACTGGAGCACCCGGATCAGCAGCGGCTTGTCGCGCTTCCCCCGAAGCCCACGACGGTAGGCTTGGAAGAAGCTGCTGTCCTGGTAGTCCATGCTGGTGAAGGTCATCTTGTCCAGATGGCTCCAGTTGAAGCCAACGGCGGCGACCTTCGGCGAGCACACCACCATGTCCAGCGCCCCGGCTCGAAACGCCCGGTCGATCCGGTCGCGCTCCGGCCCTGAAACATGGCCGTTCATGACCGCGACCTTCCGCCCGCAGGATTCGGCCAGCTTGGCGATGCGCTCCTGTTCCGGGACGAAGGTGGCGAACACGGCGAGGGACCCGCCCTCGGCCATGTGGGTTTCCAGGGCCTCGTCCTTCCCGGTCTTCTTGTCCTTGCACGCGAAGATTTCTGGAGCGGCGAGAACTTGCCGGGCGCGAAGCGCGAACACGGGCGGGTGTCCGGCATCGACGTAACGATCCTCCAGCTCGATCATCGCCTTGTCGTGCAGCTCCTTGTAGAGAGCGGCCTGACCGGGAGCCATGGCGACGAGCTGGGTCTGGATGATCTTGGCCTCCTGGCCGTAGACCTCGGCGAAGCTGTGCCGCCGGGAATGCTTGTTCAGAATGGCCGACAGCCGATCCGGGTTCTTCCAGCCGGTGAGCGCGCCGAAGTCGTCATGAATGGCGTGCCAATTCATGAAGCCCTGGAGCGTGCCGTAATAGCGCGGCTCGACCACATGGATGGCGGGGTACGCCGACGAGTAGGCGCCGTCGATCAGGGTGCCGGTCAAGCCCAGGAAGCGGTCCATCTTCTTCATGGACTTAAACCAGCCAGCCAGCCGTGCGGGCGCTGTCGGCGGTCTTCCAGTACATGTGGATTTCGTCGGCGACCATGGACTGGAGACGGGGTTGGTGCTCCTTCAGGATCGGCCACTCCCGGCCCCACATGTCCGCCCCCATGAGCCAGACCTTGGCGTCCCGCTGGTACTGTTTCTGGCGCTTGGCCGGGGCGCCTTCGACCATCACGATGTCGTCGGGCTTGAAGTTGGAGAAGCGCAGCAACTCCTCCCGGTTCTTTTCCATCAGCGAGAGAGGCTGAACCCACACGGATTGCTGCTGCTGTTCGTGCCAGCACCAGTAGGTGAAGACGCAGGCGGTCGGGGTCTTCCCCGTGCCGGGGTCCGACAGGTTCAGCGACCGCTTCTGTGTGATGTGGAAGGCGACATCCTGGACTTGGTAATCACGTAACATCCTCTCCTCGCATCCATCGGCCGAGCAACCAGCCCCCGACCTCTTCCCACGGAAGGTCCGGGTACTCGGGTGGGGAAAAAGTGACACGGTTGACGAGCGGCATACTGGCGATGATTTGACCGACAAGGACGAGCCGTCGCGGCAGGGGGGTGGAGGCGCTGACCAACCGCTGCACATAGGGAGTGTGCCGGGGTTCGATGCCGGTCAGCACCAGGGGCTGGATGTTGGTGGTCTCCAGCTCCGGCAACCACTCGCTGGGCTTCCTGGCCCAGAAGGGTTTGATGAAGCCGGAGACCGGGCTGGTCAGCCGCGCCAGGAGGGAAACGGCCGGAATGATCCGACCGTCGTCCACGAAATAGGTGACGGCCACCCCCGGCTTCGGGCGTGGCGCCATCTCCTGGATCAGAGGGTCGTTGCATATCCCAGTATGCTGGATTTCCCTTGCGCCGGTCGGCCCGATCAGCTTTATCGTGTGATTGCACCCACACTTCCTGATCGGGCGAACCGTGAAGGGAGAGACCAAGGACAGGCCGAGAGCGTTGGACGCGCCTTCGGTCTGTTCAAGGAACCAAATGCCGCTGGCATTGTGGACCCCCCAATGAGAAACGACCTCCGTCATCGTGACGGATACCTTCGGGTGATGTGCTTCAGAATGGTCGGGTTCTTTTCCATCAGCACGTAGGTGTCGAAGGTGTCCCGGCCAAGTTTGTCGCGGCGCAAGTTCAAGGTCTTGACAAACAACCAGAATTTCTCGGCCACTTTACACACGCTGTCCAAGCATTCCCTCCTTCTCCCGGTGAAGGTGATCCGTCACCACCTTTCTGATTTCGATGTTGAGCGCCCCGCTTTTGTCGCGGACGTGACACCGCAACACTTCCTCGGGGGAGACCAGCATCTTGGTCAGAATGACGTCGGAGACCTCTTCTTTCAGGCGGTCAACCGGCACCCGGAGTTTGACGGAGAGGGCTTTCTGGGCGTCCTTCGTCATGCGTTCCGCCACCGTCCCCAGGCCAAGGGCCTGGGCGATGCGTTCCAACTCGTGAAGGGTGGGACTGTGGGTTCCGGCGATGATCTGCCGGAGCCGGGCGTCAGTGATGCGGGCCAGGATGGCGAAGTCCGACTGGCTCACGGTGCTGTCGTAGAGCCAGCGGATGGTCTGGCCGAGACGGGTGTGATGCGGGTCGATGGGCGGGAGTTCCGCGTGCGGTTTCCTTTGCTTGGATTTGAGGGTGGAGATCACCGCCGCCGATGCGGCCTTCACCATATCGACGGTGTTCGGGGTGCAATTCAGTTCTCGGGAAATGTCTTGTTTGGACACCCCCCGATCCAGCCGCTCTTGGATCTGGACGATGAGCTGATCGGCGCGTTCGACAACGCCCGGCCCACACCCCCAGGTTCGCATGATCTCCGGCTTCGTCTTGCCGGAGAGGATCATGTCCACAAGTTGCTGGTCACGGTGAGGCTTGTTCTCGTCAAGTGGGCGGGACATAACTACTCCTTACCGTGATACCGGACCCTCTCTTTAGAGGGTCCGGTTCAACGATGGCGGGGCTTTGTTTCCCCATCTTCCTAAAGTTCTTGAAGTACCCCTAACGCTATAGAGTTAAGAAGGCTTCGGAAACTATGTCCGCGCCCGAAGTTCTGTCAACTGTGGCCGGGGTAAGCCTCGGTTGAAATCTTTTTTACTTTTGACGCAGGATTTGAAAGTCAGATCTTGATGACCGTTGAGCCAGTCATGCCACTTTTTCAGACCGATGGACGGCCTTTATGTTCTGGTTCAGGAACTTGCCTTTGCTGTCGGACGTCATGAGTTCCTGATAAATCTCCGGTGGAACATCATGATAGACATAAAGTGTGTTCGCTTTAAAGGCGACATACAGCTTGTTCTCGCCATCGTCATAACCCACAGCCGTGAGGTTCGACGATTGAACGGGGATGAGATCGGGTCTTGACATAATGTTATCTCCCTTCGACAGAAACTTGCGTTTGCTTGAGGGGGCGAACATACGGAGCGTGGTGAATTTAGGCCGTAGCCCCCAAGCCGGGTGACTTCGTGCTCTTGTCGAGCGACTGGACCAGGAGCGGAGCGCCCGAGATCGGGCAGTAGGCTCGCGCGCCATCCCAATAGAGTTTCCCCTGTCCCCGATCCGCCGGGGTCCGGGAGACCGGATACTGGTCCAGCGGGCGGGTGCCGGCGCCGACGCCGAACCACGCCCCTTGATGGAACTCGAATCGGTGATTGAACTTCCCCTCCGGGAGGACGAGGGCGTTCTCGTTCTCGAACAACCGGGTCTCGTCATCGACCTCGACCGCGAACGGTTCGAGCAGGTTGTCGCCGTCCTTGAACACCAGAAGCGCAAACCAGCGGCTTCCCACGCCGAACACCAGATGCAGCAGCGGGACATCAAGCAGGTTGTGGCGGTCTGCTTGGCTGTTGTGGAGAACCGCCTCCCCGTCATTCCCCGCTCCCCGGAGAAACCCATGGGTTTCAACCTCGGAAAGCAACTCTGCGGCGAAAGGAAGCTGGTGGTTTACCTTTAGGTGGGCAGGGAGATCGTTGATCCAGGAGGCGAGAAACCCGTAGGCTCCCATGTTCAACTCTTGCGTTGTCTTCCAATAATCATCGACAAGTGTTTGCAGATCCGGGGATCGTGAGCACCGTTTATCCAGGAACTCACAGATATTCAATTCCAATCCGATCTGTCCGGCATCGCTAATCTGAATGGAACTTGGACGTTTTGATGTGTTGCTGAGAAATTTAGACTGAATGAGATGAAGCATAGAGGGTTTCCTCGCACAACGGAGGCCGGACAAAGACCTCTCCGTTTGTCGGACAGGGAGTGACGCCCAGCCCACAACGAGCACAGGGCGCCGGAGCAAGGGCTATCATATCCAGAACCATCCGCAAGACTCCCTCTCGCGCTCCGTTAAGAAATCAGAAACCTTGTGCGGTCAGCGCGGCGCGGCGCGCCGGACGTTCTGGTTCGCTGTCAAACTCGGGGGAACCACGGTCAGTCCCGGTTGGAGCGACTGATCCACCGGGTAGACCGCCGGGCACAGCGCGTGCCCCGTCTCGATCCGGCCATGCTGGACCAGGACAACGCTGTCGCCGTCCTGACGCTGGTAGGTGCAGACGATGGTCATGCCGCCCTCCCCGTAAACCTGTTGATGGTTTCGCGAGCGTCAGCGATGGCCGCGCGGGTGATATCCCGCAGGCATTGCCGGACATAGGTGAAGTTTGGGGCGTCGGTGATGCCCCAAAGGCTGGCGCTGCCGAGTTCGATGTCGCGCTCGGCGTCGAAAACCGTGGCCTCGACGCCGCAGACCAGGGTCTCCCCTTTGACGATGGCCTTCACAAGGTCATCACCGAACCGATAGCCGTCGAAGTGGTTGTCTTCGACCAGCGTCTGGACGACACGGAAGCGCCCAATCTCGAAGGTCCGCCACACGACGTGGCTGGGGTCGCCGAACTGTCCCTCCTTGTCCGTCACGAACCAAGCGGGGTTGCAGTTTTCGAGGAGGCTGTAACCGTCCGTTTCCAACCGGCGGCTGATCGTTTTCACATCCTCATCAATGGCATCGACCAGATCGGACCACGCCTTGCGCTCGAACGCCGAGCCGTCGCTCTCGACCGGGACATCCTCGGCGTCCACGCTCATGGAATTCCAATGGGAATAACGACCGGAGTGCCGGATGCGGATCGACGGCCCGGTCTTCTTGATGACCCGCGTGATGGCCGCCTTCTGCGGTCCGGCCAGCAGACGACCGGCGACCTTTTCCAGATCGACCCGCGCCTCGAAGGCCATGCCGTCGCCCTGGCTGTAGCCCAGCGACCAAGTGACATCGGTCGGCTCGTAACCGACCGCTTCGAGTTCACGCCTGAAATATTCGGAAAGCATGGAGTTCTCCTCAATACCAGGAGCCGACAAGCGGGAATCCCGTGACCGGACAATGGGCGGTGGAGGTTTCGCGGTCGAAATAGACGACGCCCTTGCCCCGATCCTCGGGGTCTTCCGACCAATCATACTCATCGAAGGCCAGCAGCTTGGCCGGGTGCTCGTTGCCGCACGGGTAGAGGGAGGAGCCGCTGTTGTCGCTGTCCCAGGTGATGTTCCACGGGTCGATCAGCGTCTTGGCCGGAATGCCGGGCAGTTCAGGCTCGCCGTGGTCGGACAGATACTCGTCCCGCTCCTCCTTGTTGGGATTCGGGCCGAGCGTGACGCGGGCGTTGTCGAAGATGCTTTCCCATCCGTTGCCGTTGCCGACATCGAAAGCACGGGGCCGGGTGTAGCCGCCGCGCACGTCGCACCCGCCATGGATGAACAGGAAGCAGCAGACATCCCCATAGCCCAGGCTGAACATCGTGTATTGGATGGTCTGGGAAAGGGCGTCTTCGCCGTTGTAGGTGTTGTGGGTGAAGCCCGCCCGGCTGTGGTCGAGCGGATCGGGGAGATGCTCGTGTTCCTCCAGCGCCTCATACAGGATCTCTTCGATCCGGGTCTGGAATTCCCCGTCCCGGCGCCGACTTTCGATGAACGCCTTCAGTTCGTCGTCTTCGTTCACCACGAAGCGATCGACCAGATCGAACCAGGACCGCGCCGCGTTCTGCGTCTCGACCCACGCGAAGAAGAAAGCGTCGAGTTCGTGGTTGATGTCGAGCCGGTCCTTCAGCCAGTGGAAGACGTCGATGGTGATGGACACCTCTCCCGTGGTCTCGCCCTCCCGCAGGTAGAACTCCGTCTTGGCCGCAGGTTCGGCCTCGAACTCGGCGAGGCCCTTGTTGTGGTTGCGTTCCCAGTTCCGGCCATAGGCGCCGCCGCTGTCCAGGAAATGGCGGCCGGTGTTCTCGGTGAGCATGGAGACAAGCACCTCGGCGGTGGTCTCCTTCGCCGGAGGCGGCCCCGGCGGGCTGGAAACATGGGTGGTCAGGCTCATGGTCTGAGGCTTTCGGCGGCGGCGCGGGCCAGTTGGTCGGCGCGCTCGTTGAAGGGGTTTCCCGCATGGCCCTTGGTCCAGACCCAGCGCACGTCGGTCATGCGCCGGGCGTGGTAATCGACGGCCTGCCAGAGATCGGCGTCGCGGCGGCGCTGAACGCGGGACAGGGCGTGGTTCAGGACCGGCCGGCAATCGGTGGTGATGACCAGCTTGGCGCCGTCCGGCAGGGTGGACAGCGCCACCAGGGTGGCGGTCAACTCCATGCGGTAGCTGTCGCCCTGGGGTGCGGCCCCGGACTGCTCGTAGGTCTGGCCGCCATAGAGCCAGACCACCGCCCACCCACCCGGTCCTTTGGGAAAGCTGGAGCCGTCCGTGAAGGCTTGCACCCAGTCATGCATGGGTGGGGTTGCTCCTGTTGTGGACAGGCAAAAGAAAAGCCCGCCGGGGGGCGGGCTTCCAGACGCGGTGGGGTTTGGGGAGCTTCGTTAATCCTGACGTGACGCTCCCGACCGGCGCGCCGATCAGGCGGCGGCGTTTTCCGCCGGGACCGGCTCGGCCTCCGGTTCGACCGGAACCGGGGCCGGCAGCAGGCTGGACTTGAACCCCTCGATCAGCGCCGCGCGCTGCGCCTTGTAGTCGGCTTCGATGTCCTTGTGCTTTTCCTCGGTCGCCGCCGTCAGGTCGTTCAGGTTCTCGACCAGCCCCTTGAAGCTGCGGCGAGCGGCGTTGAAATCCTCGAACGAGGCGTCGGCCTTCAGGATGTTCTCGGGGTTGACGTAGAAGCCCTCACCGGCCGGGCTGCCCTGGATGCCCGCATACTCGCCGGCATTCTCGATCTTGACGTAGGTCCGCTTGCGGGCCTCGCGGTCGATGGAGGCGTAGGTGACGCCCTTCAGAATGTTGGCCGGGTCGAAGGAGATCAGAAACTTCTTGGCGGTGGACATGATTCTGGGTTCCCTGGCGTTGGGGTTTGAAAGAGAAAGGCAAACGATGACTGTGAACAGTCACCGTGTTCTTGGAGTCAGGTGAATTTGCATTAGGGAAATGCCGAAGTCTCGGCGAAGAGAGTTATTGATTGCTCTCTAACCCGCCAGCTTGGACAGGTTGACGATCAAGGCGATGAGGGCGCCCAGAACGGTGATCGTGGCGACAAGGGCGCCGCCGATCCACAGCTTCAGGTCACGCAGCAGGTCGCGCTTGGTCGTGTCCAAGTCCTGCTTGGTCGCCAGATCGCCGGACAGCGTGTTCAGGGTGCGGGCCATGCCTTCCGCCTGATCTTTGGAGAACCCAGAGATCTTAAGGTCGGTGGCAATGGCGAGGGTGTCAAGCATGGGCTTCTCTCCCCTGCTGATTTTTGCGGCGTCTCAATATTCCTCGGCCAGCATGATGGTGAGGACGCGGATCGTCTTGTCCGGGTCGCGCGGATCTTCAGAGGCGAACTCCAGGTTCAGATCGTAGTAGTCGATCTTCCAGAAGAACGTCTGGTCGTCGATCTCGAACGAACCGAAGTCGTGCTCTCCGTAAGGGTCGTTGTCCTCCGTGAACTTGGAGAAGGTCCGCACCCTGGTGTAGACCTGGGCGATAGTGGTCGCCGACAGGGCAAGCACGCCCTGGGTGACGGTGCAGGCGCCGAGCGTCTTCGGCACAAGCGGAATGAGGGCGCGGAGTTGATCGTTCAACGCCGCGATGGTTTGGTTGCTCATGATTCCTCCGTGTTTCAGGATCACGCCGCGTCCCGGACCCGGTGTCTGCGGCACAAAAGCTCGTAGTAGTCGCCCCAGGTGGACAGCTCGAAGCGGTCCTGTTCGGTGTCGTAGACGATGGTCGCCGAGTAGGTGTCGCCCGTGTTGACGTAGACCGCAGCGGTGTTGCCGAAGTAATGGTCGATCCTCACCCCCTCGACGCCGATGGGTTCGGTGCCGTGCCCTTCGATGATCTCGTTCAGGGCTTCCAGGATCAGGTCATGCTCGGGCGGCGTGCTGTAGCAGCGGGCGGCATACGCCTTCACCGTCTCGAACGTCGTCGGCTTCAGCGTTCCATGAAGGAGGTCGCGGATTTGTTGGGCTTGGGCTTCATCCAGGTGCGGAAAATGCGCCAGGAGACGCCGTATCGTTGGTGCGCGGTACATCGGATCTCCAGTCGGCCACAGGTTGCCGTCCGGTTCGGTGGGTGGAGTGTCGGGGAGGATCGGGCCGCGTTCGATCAAGTCGAACAGGCGGCGGCTGATCTCTTGGCGAGACAAGGACATGCCGAGGATCAGGCCGTGTCGTCCGCGTCCAGGACCTGTTCGGCCCCGCAGTGGGGACAGTCATCGCCCTCGTGCCCGATCACCTCGTGGCAGGAGACGCAGACCCGATCATAAATGTTGTCGTCCTCGTCCGGCGCGTCGAGCGGGATGGCGAAGAAGAGGTCGCTTCCCGATCCCTCGCCGCTGTCGATGAAGCCGCCCTTTTCCTCGGCGATGGCCTCCAGCGCGTCGCGCCACGCCTCGTCGAGGATCACGTCCGCTTCGTTCTGGTTCGAGGTCCAGGTGGCGTAAACCTTACCGCTCGGGGTCAGCGCGAAGACCGAGCCGAGGAAGTGGCGACCGATCAGGCCGCCCTCTTCCTCCTCGCTGTTGGCCTTGGCGTCGGCGACGATGGCGTCCCAGTTGAAGCCCGCCTCCAGGGCGGCGCGGTAGTGGGTTTCCAGGTCCACGTCGCCCGCTTCGCACGCCTTCAGGGCGAGGGTCTTGAATTCCTCCCCATGCGGGCTGCCGGTGTGTGCGCCCGGATCGTCGGCCTTCAGCAGGTCGATGATCTCGGGGATGGTCAGGGTCAGCGCGTCCAACTCGTTGGCGGACGTCACCAGCATGAAATTGTAGGGCCGGTCGTCCAGTTCCTCCACGATGTGGACGAAGCCGTCGCACTGGGCGGTGTCCGTGTGGATCACGCCGACGAAAGCGCCCAGCCCATCGGGCGGGAAGCCGTGAACCGGGATGGTGTTGGTCTCGATGTGCAGCATGGAATGGCGTCCGAGTTCAGAGATATTGGGCGAGGGGGCCGACGACCAAGCCGACGATCTGGGTGCGGGGGATTTCCCAGTAGGGAGTCGGGCCGTAGCGGACCTCGACCTCCTCCTCGCTGTCGGGATCGTCGGGGTCGTGGTCGGGGTTCTCTTCCACCTCGACCGTGGCCTCCGGTTCGGAGCAGTGCAGGCCGCCGTCCTCATCGACGTAGAGGCAGCCGATGTCCTCGAAGAAGGTGCCGATCTCCTGGCAGGCGGCCTCAAAGGCGAACCGCTTGGCGCCGTCATCGAACGGGCCGCAACGCTCGCCCTCGGCGTCGAGGAAGACCGGGCCTTCGTTCAGGTCCAAGGTCGCCAGGGAGATCAGGCGCTTGATGGCGTCCGGCATCTGGCCGGCGATGTATTCCCGCACCGGGTCATATCTGGGCATCATCGCCCTCCCAATTTTTGTATCGAATGTCGGGGTAGTGGCGCATCACCTCGTCCATCGACTGGCCGATCATCTCGGCGAGGTCGCGAAGATCATGGGGATGCCACTCGGCGCGCAGGTTCAGGCGGTGGGTGAGGCCGGAAGTGGAAAGCCGCAGTCGCCCGGCGAGTTCGCCTTGCATGTAGCCGTGTTCCTGGAGCTGGGATTTGACCCAGTGCTGCCAGTGGGCGACATCCAGGTCCGGCTCCCGGTGCTTTCGGCCGGTGAGCTTTCGGCCTTTTGTGGGGGCTGGTGAACCTGTCGGGCGTTGGGGACGGGGCACGCGGTCATCTCCACCTTGAAGTACAGAGGTGCAGGTTCCACCGCTCCCGCAGCGATTGATGGCGCGCTTAATTGAGCGTCAGGTGTTCGGCGAGCCGCTTGGCTTCGTCACGGGCACGTTCCGCCTGCCACTCCCGGTGCTTCACCAGGAGCGGGATCAGGGTGCTGACGATCAATTCGCCGAACTTGGCGTAGCCGCCGCCCGCAAAGCGCGGCAGGCCCAGCAGCAGGCGAGCGGGCGGTACGCAGCCGCAGCAGATGTAGGCGGCGCAGATGTCCCAGCTCAGGTCCATGCCGCCGCCGGTCAGGACGATGGCGTGGGACTGAATGCGCTCAATCCAGACCAAAGAGGTGGCGCCGGCGTGCTTGTCGATCCGTTCGGCCGCCGTTTCCTCGTCCAGCTCATAAGCGAGGCTCACCGGCCAATAGAAATTCATGGCCGGCTCGAAGCCGTCTTTCCACTCGTAGTAGGAGTCGCTGTCCTTGAAGTTGTCCCGCGCTTGTTCGATGGCGTCGGTGTCGTGCTCCTCCTTGGCCTCGGCCATGTCGGCCTCGACTCCCGCGATCTGTTCGGCGGTCAGCAGGGTGCGCCAGTTCTCGAACAGCCAGTCGTCCGGGTCCTGGGCGTAGGTGTTGGCGATGTCGGCGGCCCGCCGGTCCTGATCCGTGGTCGTGTGGCTGATGAGGTTGTCGCGCAACCAGTCTTCGGCGTCGAACTCGTCCGGCGCCGCGTCATACTCATCAAGCAGGGCTGTGGTGATGGGCGGAAGGACGACCCGGACGCCTTCGCCTTCTTCGCCACGCAGATCGTCCCAATCCTCGACATCCACCGAACGGGTTTCGATGGAGTCATGGTTCCAGTGTTCACGCTTGAGGAAGTCAAGCATGGCAATTCCCTCGACTTTGAAAGTTATAGATAACCGGCTCGTCAAAAATGACGGAGCAGGGTTACTTCAGTGCCTTGATGGGTTCACTCCTCCAGGCAGCGGGCGGTTGAGAGAGATTCAGCCTGGAGACACGTCGCTACGCTTATTGAGGCTCGCCTGCATACTTTTGAAATACGCAAGACATGCAGCCAGCCCTGACGGGATCAAATCGCGATACTGCTTTCTGTGATCGCCATTCAGAATGTAGAAACGTTCCATCTGCCCGATGACCAGAGCGGTGGTGTCACTGCCATAGATATCGTAATCAACATTGTTGTAACTGATGTAAAAGCCATCTCCACGGGTTACGCTGTTCGGAATGCTCAATTGCATAACGGCACCTATTAGGGGGTGAGAGGGTCAGCAGGGAAGTGTTTGGCAGGTCGCAATGACGGTGCCATTAGACACGAGGCGCCCAGCCTCAGATGTTTGTTGGTTAGAAGCGCCGGACGACCTTGACCTCGGTCGGCTGATCGGCTCGCCGGTAATTGCGGTCGTTGGCGTAATCGTTGGCGATGCGCTCGGCATCGACCACGGTGTTGGCCCGGACGATCACCTCACGGGTCTCGCCCGTGGTCCGGTCCTGAATGGCGAGGGTCGCGTATCCGTGGAGCATCAGATGTCTTCCCCCTCGAAATGAAGCTCGGACATGAAGACCGCATGGTCGAAGTCGATGCCTTCGCGGACGGCGAGATGCCGGAGGTCGGTCAGCAGGTCGGTCAGATTGTCCTCGACCGGCTCGTCCAACTGATGGAGGCTGCGGGCGTAGGTGTGGACGGCATTGAGCGCGTCATTCGCCCGGTCGGTGTTGCTGCGCATGTCAAGCCGCCGCCTTCTTCATGTTGACGAATTGCACGGGTTGATCTCCTGGTTTGGGTCAGAGGCCGATGGTTGCGGCGACTTCCTCGGGGGTGAAATTCGTGCGGTGGAAGCTGCCGACATAGTCGTCCAGCGCCTTCAGCGCTTCGGCGACGGTCTTGCCCCGCCCCACCGTGTGGCACTCCTCGTACTTGGCGCCCGCGTCACGGAACCAATGCGAGAGGAAGATCGGAGTGCTGTAAGGGCCGGAGTTGGTGGAGAAGGTGATGGTGAAATGCCCCTGGCCGATCTGGGCGGTGGCCGCGTCGAGGCGGTCGGCCACCATCTTGATGGTCATCTGGCCCTTCGCGATGTGGTAAGCCTCGACCAAGGTGGCGGCCGTGATGTCCTTCGGGGGGTTGCAGGCGTCGTGGAACTCGGTGAGTTCCTGGCGGGAAACCTGAGCGTTCATGTTGGGGTGCTCCAGTTCATGCCAAAACGATAACGCCGCCCGGAGGGGCGGCGCTTGTCGGGACTGGGTTAGGAATGCTTTGGTAACTTGGTCGTGAACTGCGTTGGATTGTCGGCGGCTGTCGCTTGTGAGGGCGGTCCAGAATCAGGGCGTCAATTCTGATAAGCGTCCACGACCTCGAACCCACCGTCGTCCACCGACACGACGACGTGGCTCACGCTCTGACCGTATCCGGCCAGGGTGTGTTCGTTGATTTCCAGCAGGTCATCGACGACCTTTTGAGGATCAAATTTGGCCGTTGCGATGCGCTCCGCTTCTTCCGCAGAGGAAGCCTCGACCTCGAAGGCGACGCCGACAGCGGCGCTTGCTTCAAAGTGGACGTGATACTTCATCGGACGCTCCTCCGAGGTTGAAGCAACGCATGGAGCACGGCACCGATCTGCGCCTTGATTTCGGGATTCTTCGTACGGTTGTACATGCGCCCCAGATACTCGGCCTGTAGGCAAAGGCCATGACCTGGGTCGGTGAAGGTCCGTTTGTCCGTGGGGGTGGGCCAGGATTTGGCCTTTGGAATGTGGGATCGGACCACATAGGCCGGGACGCCAACCCGCCCGTCGTCGCTGTGGATCAGAGGAAGGTCCACCGAATGTCCTCCACCAGCAGCTTCCGCAGCCAAGCCTCTTGATGGGCGACGGATCATGTCGTGCATGTCCGGTCGGCGGTTCAACAGCCACCGCGTGAAGGGAGCGAGCAAGTCTTCCTGCCGGTGGATCATGCCCAGCATGTAGGTCAGGTCCTCTTCCAGGTCCGACAGCGTTTCGTCCATCTCCTGGGCTGCGGGCGCCATTGACGGTGCGTGAACAGGCTGGACCTGGACCGGGGCATGGGTTTGGGCCGGGATGATGAGGTGCGTGGGGTTCACGCACATGTCATTGCGGCAAGCCTTTTTGATCTTGCGGATGCCTTGGAGCTTGGTTCGGTTGAAGAATTCCCACACCGCCCGGTGGGCGGACTGGTCCTTCAGCCTCGGCATACGGTGGATGCCCACCGTTTGCACGGGGCCAGTCCATTCCCAGCAGCGGGTGCGGCACTCGTCCGGCCATGCGTTCGGTTCCAGCACCATGAGCATAAGAATGGTGGCCGGATCGGGCCATGCCACATCCACGGCCGAGCGGCTTCGCTGCATGGGCGCTTGCCCCGGTTTCCGACCGGGCTTTTGGCGGTGCTTCCGGGCCTGATGCGCCGGGTTCACACAGTCCGGCGACACGCAGGTGGCGAGGGCGCGCAGCGAGAAGCCGGGGCCGACCGGGGTCTGGGTCAGGGTCTCGTACAGCCAGTAGCGCAGATTGACGCGCTCGCCCAGAACCCGGACCTGGGCGGCTGGGGAGAGCCAACAGTTGCCAGGATAGGCGACGAGCGGCTGACCCACGAGCCGGGCCATGGTCTGGGCGTCACCCGTCAGATCGGCGCTGATTTTGGATATAGTCGAGGCTATTTCTGGAGGCATTGAGGATTTCCAAGGATTTTCCCAATTGTCTATTGGAGGAGATTTTCACGAGTTCTCTTCTATAGAAAAACTATTCTTATTATTGATGCAGCCTGATTCAGACAGATTTGTCCGAGAGCACTAAAAGTAAGAAAAAAGAGGGACTAGAAAAAGAGGTAACTGACTGAATTTATTCGCAAAATTGGATCTTAAAGTCAGCTAATAAGGAGATCTGGTTTGGTCTGGTCTGGGTCGGGGCTTGTCGCCCCGTCCCCACCTCTTGGTCATCACCCCCGAAAAAAGCGAATAGTCCCGATCTGGCCTTCCACCGGCTTCTGTCGCCGGGGAGTTCCATTCTCGGCCAGGGCCAGAGCGGCAAGGGTGGAGAGTTCCAGCTTTGGACGGCGCTTTCCGCCCTTGTAGACAACCTCGAAGGTCCGGTCTTTGCGGGTCATGTTATGCCTCCAGAAGTCTTTTGAGAGTGTGGTGGGGAAGAGTTCCACGGTCGGCGATGAGATTCGCCTCGACCGATGAAATGCCGACATGGATCAGCCGGTTGATGACTTGCCAGCGTCGGATTTGTCCGGCTTCGAGCAGGTCAAGAGCCTCTTTCGCAAAGCCGATTTTGGTTTTTCCGCCAGGAATACGAGCGATCACTGTTCCCTCCCTGATTTTGGGGAACCAACCTGCGACTGGTCTTGATGGGGGCTTGGTCCAGGACCAGGGCCGGTACGGAAGTTCATTTTCCGCGAGACCATCGTTGTGCTCGTATTGAGCATAATGATGGGTGCGCCCCCGCCCTGGCTCTGACCCTGACGCCGACCCGGCCCCCGCCCCAGCCTCGATCCGCCGTCCAACTTTTGGACGGCGGCCAGATCAGGACGCGGTTCTCCTATCCACTCTGGGCCAGGGCCGGGGCGTCAGCGGCGCCCGGCGGTCAGCCGGTATTGGCGCTGGAAACGATGACACTCTGTATCAGGACAGCGCCCAGCGCTTTTTCGGACCCATGCCCTTGGGCACGGGCGGCTCGAACACCTGCTTGGCCTTGCCCGGCTTGCGGGCGGCCCGCTTGTCGGCCTGGGCCTGGGCAGCGATTTGAGCGCGGCGGTCGGTGTCGGCCAGGATGCGATGCACGCGCTGGGGCACGACCGGCTCAGGAAAATCGAGCATGTCCCGGAACGCGCCCAGGCCGTCGTCGGGGATGTCCTCGTCCCGCATGGGCGGGGCGTCGGGGAAATCCGGGAAGACCCGCTCGGGCAACGAGGGGCGCCACGCGGCGGGACGGGCCATGCGCGTGGACCATTCGGCGGTTGGGCTGTCCAGGCTGTCGCGTTCGGGGCCGTCCGGGACCTCGGCCTTGGGGAGCATCCGGCTCAGGGCCTCATACTCGGCCAGGACCAGGGCGTCGAACGCGGCCCGGTCTTCGATCCACCCGCCGGCCCGGTCTTTCGCCGCTTGGACCAGGAACCCAAACATCGGGTGCCGGTCCAAATTTTGGATTTGGGAGCGCATCGGACACAGCTCTCCTACAGCGGCCCGTCCAAATTTTGAACGAGACCGGGTTGCGGGCACGACAAACGCCCCGCGCCAGCACATGGCGCAGGGTTCGTTCGAGGCTTATGACGGCCCACTCCAAGAATGGGCCTTCATAAGCGCCGGGCGCTGGCGGGGGGAAACTCCCCCCGCCGGGTTGCGTATCAGGCGGCTTGCTGAAGAGGGACGGCGTGCTGGGCACGGGCCGTGACCAGCCCCCGAACAGCGGCGAGAATGTCCTCAAGCTCTTGGTCACTGAACTCGCTGTCGTCCGCATTGAGCAAGGTGAGGATCTTTTGCGCCGCGCCTTTCGCGGGCTTGGCGTCTTTCTTCGGTCCTTCCAACAGGGCTTTCAAACCATCCATGGTTCGGGGCAGGTTGCCAGCCTGCAAATCCGCCTTGATCTGCGCGACAATCAGATTGACCGCTTCGGAAAGGTCGCTCGCCTTCAAGGTCTCACGGAACGCCTTGTCTCCCTTGGACAGGCGAGCGGCGAGTTTCCACCCCGTTTGTGCGAAGGTGTAAGCCGTGGTCCGCTTGTTTCCGCTGGTCTGGAACGTGTCGGTCAACTGTTCGCGGACAGTCTCGGCGGGAACCTTCTTATCGGTGTTCCACCCGTTGACGCCCGCAAGGTAGGTCAGCGCCGTGGAAGCCGCCAAATGGATGAGGCGATCCGACACCCCGTCGAAAGCCGCCGCCGTCAACTTCATGGCGGACGTGTAGGTTACTTGCGTCGTCATGTTCGATACCCCCGTTCAAAATTTGGATGGGTCCGGGAAGTGGGCGCACCTGTCCTGTCTTCGTCCTTGCTATCCAACATTTGGACAAGGGACGGATTTAGACAGACTTCTCCTATCGACGCCCTTGCCTTCTCCTTCGATGGGTGAGTGATTTGTTCATCACCGTAGACACAGCATAGCACGGGGGTAGGCCGTGACTTGCCATAGGCGCAGGGCCGGGGCGAAGGGTACACCCTTTATTTACAAGGGGTTGAAGGGTATTGGGTGGGGGTCCCCCCTTCATCTCGACCGATGAAATTTCCAGAAATTCGGAACTGTAATTTTATTACTTCAACTCGGACCTGAGTTACTGCCGCGCCGTGAACCCAGTCCTGAACGGCGCCGGTCGCCCCGATCCCGTACCTTGGCCCGATCCAACGATTCACTTGTTTGGGAGCCAGCTCCATGTCCGCGTTCTCTGACTACATGGAAAACGAGATCATCAACTTCTTTCTTCGGGGCAACCCGAACAACACGACCCCGCCCGGTGCGGTTTACCTCGCGCTCTACACCTCGAACCCGAACGACGACAATTCTGGCGCCGAGGTCACGGGCGGCAGCTACGTCCGCCAGCTCATCACCTTCTCGGACCCGAGCGACGGCGTGAGCGCCAACGAGAATCTGCTGACCTTCCCCGTCGCGACCGCCGCCTGGGGGATGATCTCCCATGTCGGCGTGATGTCCGCCCAGAGCGGGGGCCAGCTCCTCTACTATGGCGCGGTCACGCCCGCCAACACGGTGGCCGCCGGGGGCCGCATGGAGTTTCCCATCGGGTCGATCCAGGCCAGCAACCAATAAGTCATGCAGCTCACCCGCCTCCTTTCCGAACGCCGATGGGTGAGGCGGGCGACCTCCTCACCCTGCGAGGGGGATGTGTTCCTGCTGTGCGAGGATGGGCTGTATCTGCTGTGCGAGGACGGTGAGCCGATCCTGCTGCTGACGTGCGAGACCGCCTGTCCCGTCCTGCTGTGTCAGGACGGCGTGCCGCTCCTCTGCGAGGACGGAACCCAGATACTGCTGGCGGTCTGCGCCCCGACCGAGGTCACGACCCACACCGCCTACGCCGAACCGATGATCGGCGAGGCCGACCTGATCGGCGACCTGTTCGTGGATGTGCCCCACAACCGCCTTCGCGGTCGGGGCCGCCTCGCCGCCATCGGCGCGATTCACCGCAAGCAGGTGGTCGAGCTAAAGGGGTTCGGTCGGTTTCGCAACCCGATCACGGCCAAGGTCAATTGGGTGGCCGGCGCCCAGGTCCAGGGCAAGGCCACGCTGAAGGCCCTCCAGAGCGCCCACAGCGTCGGCGCCGCAACGCTCCTCGCCAAGGGCAAGCTGGTGGCGAAGGGGGCGACCCTCGCCGTTCCGACCGCCCGATTCCTGGGCAGGGGCACGCTGGCCGTCAAGGATGCCGCCGTTGACGACATCGGCATCATCATGCCGGGGGTCGCAAGCCTGGTTGTCGGGGAGACCTCCCACCAGCAGACCTACAAGGCCAAGCTCTGGAGCGTCGGCGAGACCTCCACCCTGACGGCCAACCCGGTCTCTTTCACGCTGATGACCGGCGCCGCCACGCTGGTGGGCGATGGAACGCTGACCTTCGCGCCGCCGATGGTCGTCCCGCTTGTCGGCGCCTCGACCCTCTCCGTGGCAACCGCCTTCCACCAGGGCCGTGCCGACCTCGACGCCTACGGCGATCTCTTCGCCATGGGCGCCGTGTTCGATCCGAACGCCACCCGGCCTGTGGCCGACGGCTACCTTTATCCGGTTGAGGATGTCTACGAAATCATCGACTGCGGCGAATACGGCAACGGGGTCTTCCCCGATTTCAACGAAGACTATGACGGAGATTTCTACGATGCCGCTTCCGATGGATGACAACCGGCAGCCGGTCCAGGCCCTGCACCCGGTTGGCTGCCACCCGATGGCCCTGACCGCCGGGGAGTGGACCTCCACCGCCCCGTTCAAGGTGGAGGAGGTTCTGGCTGTCGAGCTTCAGCCGGAATACGACACCGTCATCCGCTTCTACGAGGGCGGCCCGGAAGTGTATCTGCGCGGCGGGGGCTACTTCGTCTACGACACCCGCCAATACACCAAGCTGGACGCGCGCCCCGGCCCAACCGCCACCGCTGGTCTTCTTGTGGTCACGGAGCTGGGTTAGGGCCGCAGCCATTACCCGTCTGCTGAATGACGGCGGCCACGGGGCTGGTAGGGTCTGGGTGTTGCTCGCACTCGTGGCGGGTTCTCCTGGGGCGGGGGAAGAGGGCCGGGACTGGGGCGTCCCGGCCTTCACGCTTCCGAAGGCCGATGAGCGGACGGACAATCTCACAACTCGATCTGGCGCTCCCCCTGACCGGGGATGAATGGCTACCCATCGTCCAGAACGGGGTGACGCGCCGACTCAAGATCAGCGACCTCCTGCGCGCCGGGTTTACAGGATCGGACATTCGCTCCCTCAAGGTCGCTATCGACCAGGACGGTCAGACCGTCTTCACGATGCCGGGCGACGTTTACGAGGTCGAGCAAGTCCAGATCAACGGCCAGGGGCTGTCGCCCGAGAGCTTCACCTATTCGGCGCCGACGCTGACCATCCTCAATCTTCCGTACCGGCTCGAAACCACGGACGAACTTCTGATCGTCTACTCGGCGCTGCCCGCAGCAACCCAAACCTGAGAGTCCGACCATGGCGAGCACGCAACGCCTCAAACAGATTGCCATCCCGGCCTACAACCTCGCGCTTGGCGACGCCGATGGCCGGGGCGCGTCGCTGGCGCCGGGCGACGACGGCTACGTCCTGACCATGGAAGGCGGCGCCCCGGTGTGGATGCCCTCCCAGGGCGGCATCGTCTTCGAGCGCCGCAGCTTCACCGAGGCTGGTCCGGCGGTTGCGACGACCGGCATCCACACCCTCAACACCACCCTGCCGGATGGTCTTCAGGGCGGGACCAAGGATGGTCTGATCGTGACCATCAACGGCATGGGCATCGACCTTACGGCGGTCTCGCTCGATGGAGCCGGTCCCTACGTGGTCAAGATCGACATGGGTGTCGTCGGCTACTCGCTGGATAGCAGCGATACGGTCGCCGTTTACTACATGACCTCCACCTAACATTTACCAGAAGGGAGCATTGCCACCATGGCAAAGACTTTGCTGAAGCTGAAGCAGGTTCAGGCCACCGAGAACTTCGACTTCGGCGGCTTCATCGTGTCGAACCTGGGTGCCCCGGTCGCGGCCAACGACGTGACCCGCAAGTCCTACGTGGACACCGAGATCTCGAAGGTCGCGGGCGCGATGACCTACAAGGGTATCTGGGACGCCACCCAGAACCTGCCGGTCCTGCCCGCCGCGAGCGCCGACAACAAGGGCTACTATTACGTCGTGTCCGTCGCCGGCACGACCGCCATCGACGGCGTGGCCGATTGGGAACAGCGCGACTGGGTGGTCTCGAACGGCGCCACCTGGGAGAAGATCGACAACACCGACAAGGTGGTTTCGGTCTTTGGCCGCTCGGGTCCGATCCTGGCCGAAGCGGGCGATTATTCGGCTGTGCAGGTGGCTTTCACCCCGGCGGGCAGTCTCCAGGCCATCGACGTGCAGGGCGCGCTGGTCGAGGTCGATGGCGACGTGACGGTGCTCACCGACCGCGTCACGACCGCCGAGGGCGACATCGACGCGCTGGAAGGCCGCGTCACCAACGCGGAGGCCGACACGGCCACGCTGAACGCCCGCGTCACCGCGACCGAAGGTGAGATCGACACCCTTCAGGCGACCGACAGCGCGCTGACCGACCGGGTGACGGCGGTCGAAGGCGCGTTGCCGACCAAGCTGAACGCCGCCCTGGCGGCGGGCCGCATCTTCGTCGGCAACGCGGACGGCACGGCAGTGGCCGCGACCTTCGTGGTCCGCGAGGCGGCGGTGGCGAATGGCGGCTTCACCTCCTTCACCCTGGCCGCAACCCCGGTCGCCGGCACCGAACAGGTCTACGTCAACGGCCTGCTGGTGGACGTGGTGGACGACTACACCATGGATGGGGCGAACATCCTGCCGGTGGCCGCCCTGGCGGCGACCGACAAGCTGCGCGTCACCTACATCGCCCTGGCGTAAGCCAACACGAGGAGGGGTGGCGCGCTCGCGCCGCCCCTGTCTTCTTTGCGCGGAGGGGAGCGATGGCAGGTCTCGTCAACGCGGATGCCCCCTTGATCCGCATGGCCCGAGGAACTGCCCGCTGGCTCATGGGGTTGGACGGGGATGAAGACCCAGACCGCGTGACCTACAGGGTCTACACCGGCTGGGGTTCCGACACGGACGGGGGACGGTTTCCCGGCCTTGAGGTCCCGGTCGCGGAAGCGGACGGCGGGATTTTCGGCGTTGGTGAGACTCGTGATCCTGTCACCCAAAGCGTCGTCCCCTCTGTCGATCAGAAGGGCAACATCACCGTCTTCCCCCTCTCGGCGTTCGACAACCCGAACTTCACCCTGGATGGTGGGGAATATTCATGAGCTATTCGCGCATCCTGTTGAAGACCGCCCGCACGGCGGGGGCTGTCCCCTCGACCAGCGATCTTGCCCTGCGCGAGATCGCCTTCGACGACGTGGACTCGATCTATGTCCGCAAGACGGACGGAAGCATCGTCAAGGTCGGCGGGTCGAGCATCGACGGCATCGACGATGTTCCGGGTCTCCAGGCAGCTCTGGACGCCAAGGCCGCGAACTCCCACATCCACACCATCGCCAGCGTGACCGATCTCCAGACCAAGCTGGACGGCAAGGCCGAGGTCGTCCACACGCAGGACGCCTCCACGATCACGAGCGGGGTGTTCGACATCGCCCGCATCCCAGCCGCCGCGCTGGAGCGGATGGTCGGGGTGGCGAACACGGCGGCCCGGCTGGCACTGACCACGACCACCGTTCAACTCGGCGACTTTGTGAAGGAAGCCGACACCGGCAACGTCTACATCGTCACCGACCAGACGCAGTTGGCCGTGGAGGCGGGCTACACCGCGTTCAGCGCTGGCACGGCGGCCTCGGTTCCATGGACGGGGGTGACGGGGAAGCCGGACAGCTTCACCCCGAGCGCCCACACCCACGCGATCTCGGACGTGACGAACCTCCAGACCAGTTTGGACAGCAAGGCGGCGACGAGCCACACCCACGCCATCGCCACCGTCACGGGTCTCCAGACCGCGCTGGACGCGAAGGCCGACGCCACCGCGATCAGCAACCCCTCCCTGAAGGTTGGCGCCGTCACGGTGTCCGGGGCCAACGTCACGCTGGACCACGCGACAGGCGTGCTGTTCAGCCACACCGCGACGGCGGCCTACACCCTCATCCTGTCGGGAGCGCCGACCAGCGGCGAGGCCGTCTACATCCTGCGCCTGACCAACGGCGGGGCGTTCACCCCGACATGGCCGAGCGGGATCGTCTGGCTGGGTGGCGAAGTCCCCTCCCTGTCCTCGTCCGGGACGGACGAGATTCATCTTCGCCGGTCGGTCGATGGATCGGTGGTCCGCGCCTTTGCCGTGGTGGGGTTCTGATGCTGGAGTACCTGACCGCGTACCATTCGGCCTGCCTCGCAAAGGCGGCCAGCGCAAAGGCCGTCATCTTGCCGACCGATCCGGTCATCTATTTCGGTCACAGCTTCGACGGCGCCAAATACATTTCGACCTGGAACTTCCAGAAAGCCCGGTGGGACAGCCGGACATTCTCGACCTACGCCAGCCAAGGGCCGAGTTGCAAGCAGGTGTGCCCGTCCAGCGATGGGCGTCTCGCGGCGATCCTGACCGGCGATGTCAACAAGCTGGTGATCTTCAACTCGGACACCCAGGAACTGATCGCCGAGATCGACGGGACCTTTACGAAGATCATTGGGTGGCGGCCGACTACCAACGATGTGTTGGCCGTCACCGATTCCAGTGGCTACGTGAAGTTCTATGACGCCGCGACCTGGACCCTGGTGTCTGGCACCTACAGCCGTTCCACGGCGGTGAACGCGGGGGAATGGTCCCCTGACGGGGCCTACATCGTTCTGGGCTTCGCATCCGGCAGCGCCTCAAGCCCATCCTTCCAGGTCATCGCCTGGGCGACCATGACCGCTTTCTCCAACCAGCTCACGGTCTCGGCCGCTATAACCTCGCTGACGGTGGCGAAGGGGCGAGAAGGAACCGCAATATTTGTTTACTATGTCCTGAGCAACAACCTTTATGGCGCGTATCTAAACATATCAACATCGAAGATGATAACCTTAAGCCTAATGACAAGCGTCGGCTTGCTGAACAATCTTGTTTCCACATCAAGCAAGCTTGCGGGCATCGTGAATGGGTCCGTGGCGAACACCGCCTTCCGCGTCACGAATTGGACTGCGGTGAGCGGCCAACCGACAGCCTCGACCGCAACCAACTACAACGCCGTGACCTGGACCGGAGGGGGCACGCTGGTGGCGGCCTCTCCGCAAGGACGGTATCTCCTGGGCCGCATATCCCAAACCTCGGGCATGACGAAGCAATTCAATTACTACGACGCCTCTCTGTCCGCCTATTATGCGGGCTTTGACACGGGCCTGAGCGTCAACGATTTCCGGTGGGACCCGCGAGGGTCGCTGTAAAGGAAAGCCCCGCTTCATCGGCGGGGCTTGTTACTTGCGGCCGTTCCTACCCGGTTAAGACAGACACCCACTGTATGTGGGATTTTCGCACTCGCCATTTGAAAGGATGCATACGCCAAGAGCAATCATCATTTAGTGGAAAATGAGGCGACCAGACATCTGTAATATCCATTCAATTGCCAAAGATTCGTTTTGAGTGCAGATTTGCAGATTTGCAGAGAAACTCTTAAATATAATTTTATTGATACTACCTCCTTGAAGATTTGTCTGCAATAGAGGCGTCGCCAACGCTAAATAATTCTAATCTTAAATGGCTTTTCTCAAAAAATTGCGAAAGATATTTCAAATCTTCATCGCTAATTTTATTTTTCTCCCTAGTAGAATTAATGTTCTTGATAATAGAAGAAATTGTGACGGAAAAGTATTTTGAACTAATAGAGAACTTTTTTGAAAGACCTATTCGTATAAATGGTGATAATTTTTCAAGTGCAGCCGAAAGATTAATTGTTATAGATGTGTTTCTATTTTCTTCTCTATCTTGTTCAGTATCTACGGCAGAAATAAGATAACACCAAAACATGAGGTCATCTTCAGGAGAAATCCATGAGTGAGAAAACATAGAAGATTTCTTGTTTTGCATTTTTTTAATTATATCTTCCACGGGAAAAAAACTTGACATGAAGCGCCCCTTCATTTCATCTGTTATATCACTATTACAACCCAAAACAAGAAATGAAATAAAAACAGTGGTTGCTTGTATCATGGTTGCGTTATATTTTGCAGAACTTTCAGTGGAGCTTACTTGCCTTCTATATATTGCTCTGGATAGATTTAATATTCTAATAGAAAATTTAATTCCTTCATCAGTAGCTTTGTATTCTACAGCGCCGTTTTCGGAGAAGAACGCAAGAAATATATACCAAGGGGAATTAAACATATTTCTTTTGATGTTTTTTGATATAGCGAATAATTTCGCGAAAAGATTTGTAGCTGAATTGTTATAATTTTCAGATCCAGTCCATTTCGCTAATTTGTTTAGCCAATCCTCAGCTTTTTTTTCGCCATATGGGTCTCTATCAATATGGGAGAATATAAATTCAACAATTACTGGATTTAACTGCATCCATAATGATGAAAGATCGTCTCTAAATTTAGAGTCAGACATTATATCGTCAGCTTTATATATGTATTCTGCAACTAGAAACTCCTGAATAGAACGATGGCCAAAATAAATTGTATTTTCTGATTTTTGCACAAGGCAGCCGCTGGTTAGTTCACGTGCCAAACCGATATCATCAAAATCATGCGCTATATCAAATGTAACTTTTTTGCAAATGAATGTTGGAATATCAGAAAAAGTTGTTGTTGATGCTTGTCCTCGTTCCCAGAGCCACCAAGCCACCGCTGCATTGAAATGTCGTCGAACCGATATACCAAATCCTGGATAGCGACCGATTTTTCTAACTTCACGCCAAATTAGATGATGAATAAATCGATCATACAATGAAAATATATCAACCTTATCTAAACTGGCCGCAGGATCTGTGGAAATATCACACAACATTTGCGCATGAACTGGGCGAACAATAAGATCATCAAAACTACCATCGAGTAATTTCCCAAGTCTATTTTCAACCCAAATTTTATCAACTGCAATTTCATTGTCATTACGGTACTTTTCCATCGCAACTAAAAAATATTTTGCTATGAAAGCTTTTGCCTCATTAATGCTAAAATCGCGAATATTTAAGTGTTTGATTGACCGTCGGCTATAGTCTGGCACGTCCTGTCCAATTGCCGTTGTATCTCTTCCTTGAATAATTGAGCGGAACTCAACTTCATCACGAAAAACCGTATCCCTTCCTAGAAACAAAATTCGCGCTTCACCCCGATCAAGTTCAAGAAGGCGATTCATATTTTGCTGGAAGCGGGGAAAAGTCATTCCATGCTTCATTTCATCAATTCCATCAAATATGACAAGAAAACATCCAGAATTATTTAACGAACAAAATAGAGAATAATGATAATTATGAACTCTGTATTGACCAGCGAGAATTTTACCCAACAATCCATCAACGGACTGCTCATCAACAATATCGCCTAGTGGAATAAGAATTGGAGCGCGTTTCGTCGGATCGATCAAAGCTTCCTTCGCCATAGTTACAGCTAAATTTCTAGCAAAGGTGGATTTTCCCCTTCCATAACTTCCTAAAATTGCTAGAGGCCGTGAATTGGGAGTGCAAAGCCAATTCTGAACGCACAGTTCAAGATCCTCATTAGTGCTTGCGTGAGGTGGTATATAATATTCTGAGACTCTATCATCTATATAACTATCAATAAGGCTAGATAAATATCCATCAACGTTAAATAAATTTCTTTGAAGCTCTTTGTAAGTAAAGCACTTCAGTCCTCTGTGCTCATTTATTAACTCTCGCCCATCCGGAGAAATTGGTCCTTTTGAGATTAGCCATGCATGATCGGCATAATTTTTCTCTATTTTTGCACGGTACTCCGTTATGAATTCAATACAAGATGACTTCTGTAAAGTCGTTTTGTGGTTTTTTGTTTCTATTATTAATCGCTGGCATCCAAATATAGATGTCTTTGTCCATTCACTATAACCATCAACTTTCTTAGAGCCAACTCTCATTTCTGGAATAATATTATGAAAACCGGCCACTGATAGTAGTGAGCACACGCGATCACGAAACATATTACCATTTTCAGTTGTTGACAGTGCTTCTGATGAGTGCTTTTCCATTGAATGATCACCTTGTAATTTAGGAAATCGTATCTAAAATCTTTGTGTGTTGGAAGATAGAAAATCAGAACATGGCGTTTTGTCATAATCTTGCCATCAAACAGAATCGATAATGAAAATAGTAGAATTAATTGAGAAATTAATAATAAAAAATATTTCAAGATAAATAAAATTACGATAGATTCGCATATAATCTCATAATAATATATGCAACGACAAGAAATTTACATTTTATGTGTTGTGGTTTTAATTGCATTGATGCGATTCACAATTTCTATTAACTTCTAATCTCCCCCTCTTTGCCGTGGCTGCCTATCTGAACCGGATCCGCGCGCTTGCCACGTTCTGCCAGTAGAACAGCTCGATCAGATCGGGCCGGGTGATTTCGATTACGCGGCCTCGGCGGGCGTCGCAGACGTGCCGTTCACGTACAACACTTGGGTGTTTCCATCCTTGTCCTTCTGCGAGATGGGCGTGAAGCCGAAGACGTTCGCCAAATTCTCCATCCGACCCAAGAAGCTCCTCAAGGTAACAGGCCGGGCATCCCCCGCCTCGGCGCAGAAGCGATAGTATTCGGTGTAGAGTTGTGTCGATGAGGTGGGGGCGGAATTCAGGCATAGGACGCCCACGCCCTTCTGCTTCATAAAAAAACGCACGCTGTCATTGGCGTCCGCCATTGCCTCCACGGCCTGGGCGTGAGACGCCGGGATGGTGTAGCTGTGCTGGCGGATCAGGCGCGGCATCGCCTGGATCGCCCAGGCGGTGATCGCCTCGCGCTCCTCGGCGATCAGGATGTCCGCGAAGTCGAGCTGCACGTCCTCCAGCGGGACCGGCTGGTTGAAGGTTAGAACCAGCCAGCGGCGGTTGAAACCTTCCGACGTGTCCCTGGTCTTCGGCAGATGGTTCGACCCGAACCAGTGGGCGCACATCGGTCGGATGTCAAAGGAGTCCTTCCCCTTGTACTGGACCGGGATGCTCTCGCCCTCGACCACCTGCTTGAAGATGTCGCCCTGGATGTATTTGCTTTCGGACAGCTCGCCCGCCACGTTCAGCAGCTTGCCGACGAAGCCGACCGGCATGAACTTGTCGCCCCAGGTGTTCGGCGGGATGTTGCTCACCGCCTCCTCGGGCAGCAGGCCGCGCATCACCTTCAGCACCTGGGACTTGCCGGAGCGGGCCACGCCGACCAGCAGGACCGCGCGCTGGAGGCGCGGCGCCATGCCCATGAGCGTGGCGCACATGGCCTCCTGAAGGGCCGTGATCTTCTCCGGGCGGTCGGCGTCCTTGGCCCAGCGCTCGTTCAGAAACGCCAGCCAGCGGGGGCAACGGTCGGCCAGTTCGGGCATGCAGCGGTAGGGCAGACAGTAGGTCGCCCCATAGGCCGGATCGTGCGGCAGCATCCGGCCATCCTGGGAAAGGTAGCCGTTGGCGAAGTTGATGCCGACGAGGGCGCTATCGACCAGCGGGCGGGAGACCTTGCGGCCCATCACCTTGAGGATGCCGCTGTGATCCGCCGCCTTGCGGGCGGCCGGAAGATCACCGTAGTCGTTCGAGATCAGGCGGTAGATGTCCTCGTCGATCTTCCGTTCCCAGTGCGAGCCGGTCCAGGACCAGAATTTGTTGAAGGCGAAGCGCACCTCGCCGAAGCGGCGCAGGTCGGCCAGCACCTGTTCGGCGATCTCGCTGTGGTCGGTGCCGACCACCTCGCCCTGGCGCAGCTCCCGCAGCCGCCGCTTCAGCGACGTGAAGGAGATGCCGGTCATCGAGGTCTCGGCGATCCAGCGGAGGATTTGCTCCTCGTGCAAGGCGTCGAACCGCTGGCGGGCGATCCGGTCCAGCGCCTTGTTCACCTCATCGACGCGGCGAAGATCCTCGGGAGGAAGCGCGCCGAGCGCCGGTCCAGGTGGGTCCGCACCTGTTCGGGCGTCCATTCCTGATTCTCGTCGGTGATGACGTTCAGGCCCAGCCCGGACTTCATCGCCTCCGACAGGTTGGCGTCCCAACCGACCGGCAGCATGCGGCGCTTGTCCCCGGTCACGTCCGAGACCAGGAACTCCGCCATGCGGACGATGCCCTTGTTGATGTCAACGTCGTCGCCCGCCACCTTTTCCACGCGGGCGTCGTGCCAGCCGCGCATCTGGGCGACGGCTTCGAGGAACGTGACCTCGCCCCGCAGGATGGTGTTGGCGTAGAGACCGGCGACCTGGATCATCCGGTTGTCGCGGGCGCCCGGCGCCACCCATTCCGTCAGCTTGGTGAAGCCGTTCGCCGACAGCTCGTAGCCGAGTTCCTTCAGCCCCTCGCGAAGGATGATCTCCACATCGCGCGGGAGAGGCGGAAGCTCGTCGTAGACCTCCAGCAGATCGACGTTCGCCCGGTAGGGAAGCCCGGTGTCCGGGTGGATCGACGGCGGGATCACGAGCTGCGTCTTGGTGGACAGCAGTTCCATGATGGTCGCGTCGTCCGCCTGCTTGATGCGGAAGGTGCGGTGCCCCGACCAGCGGAAGGCCAGAGCGAAGCCCTTGCGTCCGAGACGCCGCCACGGGCTGCGCGGCAGCACGGTGTCGATGAACTGGTGAACCTTGGGGTCGTCGGTGTCCACGTCCAGCATCTCGATGCCGGACTGGGGGCCGAGCGCGACGCCGATGTTCCCGTGGGCGAACTCCGACAGCCATCGGGCCTTCTGGTCTTCGGTCGGCAGGCTGTCGCTGAACATCTGCCAAGCGTCGATGGCGGGGCGTTTCTGGCCCTTGACGAGCGGGATCGCGGGAATGCCGCGCGCCCAGAAGGCTGGGGCGTGCGCGGCGAAGAGGTCAGCCATGGTCGTCCTGGGTTTCGAGGGCGGCGCCCAGGCGTTCCATGGCTTCGGCCCGCTGGTCGGGCGTCAGCATGTCCTCGAAAATGCCCAGCACGATGTCCTGGAACTGACCAACCGCCTTCATGCTGCTGGCCCGCTCCGTCAAGGAGATGAGCTTTTCCAGCAGGGCGGTGCGGGTCCGGTAGTAGGACATCCGCTCGGACACGTCGTCGGCCTTCAGCTTCTGGCCGAAGTCGCGGATTTCCAGGTAGAGGGCTTGGGTTTCGTCTTCGAGGATTTGTTGCTTCGATCCGGCGCGGCGCAGAAAAGCCTGGGGGCTGTCGCCGGAACCCGGAGCCAGGAGCTTCAACAGCTCTTTGACCTTGGCGTCGTAGGGGCAGTCATCCGCGTCCAGATAGGCCGGGTCCAGCCGGAGCTGTTCCTGCACCACCTGGAGCGGGGCCAACGTCTTCTGACTGAGATCAGGGTAGAAGCGCATGGGCGGCCTGGAGTGGGGGGAGGCCCAGATCGTTCGCGACAACGCCCCCTGGGCGCAACGCCAGAGACGTTAGCGAGGATTTGCTAACGTCCTTTCGCTGTGCGCCAAGTCGTCGCCCGACTACCGTCGCCCAATGACCCGTCCAATCCAAGACTTCCTGTCGCGCGCCCGCGCCCGCTTCGATGTCGATCAGGCGGCGAGCTACGGCGACTGGATCACGCAGAACACATTGCTGCGGGGGCGGCCATTCTCGATGGCGAAGTACCCGTTTCAACAGGCCATCGCCGATGACATGCACGAGAATTTGTCGGTCATCAAATGCGCCCAGGTTGGTTTGACCGAGGTTCAGGTCCGCAAAATCCTCGCCTTCGTGAAGCGCAACAAAGGGGTCAACGCGATCTACACGTTGCCCGACGAGGCGATGTTCAAGAAGGTCAGCCAGATGCGGGTGAAACCCTGCATCGAAGAGAACGCCGTCTTCCAACCGGAGAGCGGGGAGAAAATGGTCCGCTCGATGTCCACGATGCAGTTCGGCACGAGCTTTCTGCTGATGACCAACGCGACGGAGGGCGCCGCCACCTCGACGCCCGCCGATTACCTCGTCCACGACGAGGTGGACCTGACCGATCAGGGAATGCTGTCCCTGTTCCAGTCGCGTCTCCAGAATTCCGAATGGCGGATCAAGCACCGCTTCTCGACCCCGACCTTCTTCGGCTTCGGGATTGACGGCGACTATGAGGTGACGGACCAGCGCGAGTGGGTCATCCGCTGTCCCTATTGCCGACACGTCCAGATCCCGGACTTCACCCGCGACTTCGTGGTGATCCCCGGCCTGCCCGACGACATCGAAGACCTGGGGCACATCACCGAAAGCCTGATGCCCAAGCTGGACCTTCTCGGCGCCCACGTCATGTGCGAGCGCTGCCACCAAGGCCCGCTCGATCTGGATGATGAGGATCGCCGCTGGGTCGCCCAGCGGCCCGACATCCAGCACGCGCGGGGCTATCGGGTCCGCCCGCTGTCCACCGGCCGCATCGGCATCCCCTACATCATCGGCCAGCTTCTGGAATACAAGCGCCGCGACTACCTGCGCGGCTGGTCAAACACGGTGCTGGGCAAGCCCTACATCGACGGCAACATCCGCCTGGAGCGCGCCGACATCGAGGCGTGCATCGCCCCGGTCCCGACCCGGCCGGATGAGGTGGACCCGACCCGCCCGCATTTCCTGGGCATCGACATGGGCGCGGTCTGCCATCTGATCCTGGGCGTCGGCACGCCGGAGGACTGCGACGCGCTGCTGTTCGAGACGATCCCGGCCAACGACATTGTGGACCGGGTGAAGGGCCTGTGCGGTCAGGTCAACATCGTGGCCGGGGCGGTTGACCGTCACCCCTACACCCCGACCGCCCACGACATCTTCGAGGCCAGCGGAAAGAGGGTGTTCCCCGTCGAGTACCGAGGGTCGGCCGAGATCAACATCGTCTTCGACGAGTTCAAGAACCCGGCCTACGCGCAGGCCGACCGCACCTCGCTCCTCGACGTGGCGGCCAAGTCCGTCCGCTCGAAGAGGATCACCCTCTGTGGCTACGGCCACCAGAAGGAAACGATCATCACCCACTTCCGCGACAACGTGCGCGACGAGAAGCCGGAAAGTCCGGCCCGCTGGGTGAAGCTGAAGGGCGACGACCATTACTTCCACGCCCTCGGTTTCATGCTGTTCAGCGTCCGCCTCTGGCAGGCGCTTCAGCCGCTGCGCAAGGCCGAGACGCGAACCCTCTACGAAACCATCGGCGCGGACTGGGTGCCCGACGACGTGGGTCTCCTGGTTCCGTCGCGCCACAGCCAGGGGCTGCTATCATGGTGATGGACCTGTTCAAGCTCGGGGGCTTCAAGCGCCGGGCCAATCGTGGCGGCGCCTCGATCACCAACACCTTCAACGGTCAGACGCCGGGCGGGCTGCTCTCCGTCCCGATGTACCAGGAACACATGCGCGACCTGTTCAAGGACAGGTTCCGCAAGGACAGCCGCTCCATCATGAAGGAGGCGTTCCAGGGCGACCCGGACGTGAGCGCCGCCGTCAACGCCTATCTGACCGTCTCGAACACCGACATGCTGGTCAGCGTGCATGATGAGCTGGGGAACCTGGACCGCGAGGGGTACGCCGTCCTTCAGCAGATCATCCGGCGCCTGACGGTGCAGTCCGACTTCTCGGCCTTCCAGCTCAAACCCTCTCTCCGGCTGCTGGCCGCCGAGATGCGCTACATGATTCTGCTGCGCGGCGGCGTGGCGAACGAGCTGGTGTTCGACCGCACCCTGGCCCCCAACGAAATCCGGCAGGTGGACCTCGCCACGGTGCGCTGGAAGGAGCCGAAGCCCGGCCAGTACAAGCCGGTGCAAATCCCGGCGCGGGGGGTGGGGGAAGTCCCGCTCGACATCCCGACCTTCTTCGTCAGCTTCTTCCGCCGCGACCCGACCTCGATCTACACGAACAGCCATTTCGTCTCGGCGATCAACACCATCGCCGCGCGTCAGCAGGTCATCAACGATCTGTACCGGATCATGTACGTCACCGGCTTCCCGCGCATCGACATCAAGGTGCTGGAGGATGTGGTTCGCCAGTCCGCGCCCGCCGACGTTCAGGCGGACGCCGACAAGATGGCGAATTGGGCGCGGAGCAAGTTGCAGGAGATCGCCAAGTCCTTCGGCTCGCTGCGGGTGGATCAGGCGTTCATCCATTGGGACAGCGTGGAAGCCTCCATCATCAACGACGACAACCCCGGCGTGGGCATCGACATCTCGAAGGTCATCGACGTTCTGAACGCCCAGAACCAGGCGGCCCTGAAGGTGATGTCCACGATCATCGGCCGGGGAGAGAGCGGCGTGAACACGGCGTCGGTCGAGGCCCGCATCTTTTCCATGAACGCGGACGAGATCAACGAGCCGGTGGCTGACAATCTGTCCCGCCTCTTCACCTTCGCGCTGATGATGCAGGGCCGCGCCAACTACGCGGTGGTCCGCTTCCGCAAGGCGGAACTCCGGCCTTCGCTGGAGCTGGAAAACCACATGACGATGCGCCAGTCCCGTCTGCTGTCGCTGCTGTCTCTGGGCCTCATCAACGACGACGAGTTCCACATGGAAATGTTCGGTCGCCACCGGCCGGACGATGCGCCCGCCCTGGCCGGCACCGGCTTCATGACGGTCAGTTCGACCGCCACCGACACCGGCGCCGAGGAGAGCGGCAACGCCCTGGACCGCAGCCTGACCCCGGAGGGCGGCGCCGTGGCGGACAGCAAAATGGTCAAGAAGAGTTAGGGCTGGATCAGTAATCCCTATCACGTTGAAGCAGCCGAACCCATTCGGTCAACTTGCCCAGACCTCACCCCTTTACTTGGATGACGGCATGGGCAAGCGGGTCCAAGTCACCGACGTCATTGCCAGCCGGATCAGGAAAACGGCCGGCAACGACGTCAATCTCGACAAACTCGTGGTCTACGAGGCCCTGGCGTTGAACACCCTGCCGATCCGGCAGAAGGGGTCGATCTTCGACGGCGCCGTGGTTTCCGAACGCACGATGACCGAGATGGCCGTCCTGCTCCAGCGGGGCGAGGGCGTGCCGATCCAGGTGATGCACGACACCAAGGTGCTCCCGGTCGGCAAGGCGTTCTGGGCCGAGATCACGCGCGACCGCTCCAACCGCCCGCAGCTTCCGGTCCAGTTCTACATCCCGAACACCGAGACCGATCTCATCAACAAGATCGAGAACGCCACAGTCGATGAAGTGTCGGTGGGGTTCCAGGCCAAGGCGATCACCTGTTCCAAGTGCGGGTTCGACTATCTCGGCCCGGACGCGGACTTCATGAACGTCCTCTCCCTGACCTGTGAGAACGGCCACGCCATCGGCAAGGACAGCGTCCACACGCACGTCGATGGTCTCAGCGCTTGGCACGAGATGTCCCTGGTCGGCAAGGGGGCCGCGAACGGGGCGAAGATTCTGTCCCAGGCCGACGCGCAGGGCACCGCCCTGACCGCCAGCGGCACGACGGGCAAGGCCCTCCTCCTTCAACTGACGGCATCGAAAGAACCCACCATGCCCGATCCCGTGACCGTGAACCTGTCCGAACTGACGGGCTTCGCGTCCCAGTTGGCGACCGCCCAGGCGGACCTCGCCACCGCCAAGAAAGACCTCGACGCCAAGGGCGGCGAGGTCGCCAGCCTGACCGCCAAGATCGACGGCCTCAACACCCAGATCACCGAACTCGCGGCGAAGCTGGCCGAGGCCGAGACGGTCGAGCCGGTCAAGATCGACACCGATCCGACGCTCTCCTTCCTGGCGGACCAGTTCACCAAGCTGCACGTCGCCCTCGGCCAGAAGAACGCGACCGCGCCCAAGACGGCGACGGAGCTGATCGCCGGCATCACGGCGGCGCAAGCCAAGCTCTCGTCGCTGATCCCGGTCGGCGGGGTCGCCAACGGCGCGGTCTCCGACGCCGCCAAGGGCGCCGGCTTCACCAACGCCGCCTTCAAGTCGCGCAATTAAGGAGCAGGTTCCATGGCCTACAACGGCATTGGCATGGGTGTGACGCTGCTGGGTCTCGACCACCCGGAGTTCGGCTACACCGTCTATCTCGCCTCGGGCACCGGCAAGGCCCATGTCGGCTGCGCGCTGTCGGCGGACAGCACGGCCAACACGATGAAGCCCGCCGCCGATGGCGACATCGTCCGGGGCGTCCTCTTCACCGTCGAGGACCGCAGCCAGGAAGGCATCCTGGTCGGCACCATGCAGACCAAGGGCGGCTACAAGCTGCCGGTCAAGAGCGGCGCCACCATCAACGTCGGCCAGTCGGTCGTCGGCGCCGGGGACGGGACCGTCAAGGCGGCGACCACCGCGCAACCCAACAATTTCGTGGCCGAGGTTCTGACCGGCTACGTCGTCGTCGTCTTCCAGTAAGCCCGCGTCGGCTTCAACAGGGGTCTCAATCCTATGCCCGAAGTTCGTTCCCTCAATGAGATCCAGCGCCGGTCGCCCGAAGCGGTGCTCGCCGGTCTCACCACCGAAGGCCAGTCCCGCGACGCCGGGCTGCGCCTGCTGCGTGACGCCAACAGCTTCGGCATCGGCGTCCGCGATTACCTGCTGCTGTCCATCGACCCGCGCCTGTCCGAGACGCCGGCCCGCTTTGACGGGCTGAACGGCTACGAAGCCTCGCTGGCCTTCCTCAACATGCCGGTGCGCAACGACTTCGCCAACGGCATCACCCTTCAGGCGGCGTCCCAGACCTTCCAGACCTGGGAAGGCAGCCGGGCGATGTTCCCGGAGGTGGTGGACGACATGATGCGGTGGGCCTACCGCCAGGACACCCTGGAGACGGTCGAGCCGCTGGTCTCCAACAGCCGCACCATCTCCGGCCCGGAACTCATCACCGCCGTGATCCTGGACCCGGACAACGACAAGGACAACTACCGCACCTCCGTGGTGTCGGAAGGTGGCCGCATTCCGGTTCGCACGATCCGCATGACCGAGAATTCGGTCAAAATCTGGAAGCACGGTTCGGGCTACCAGACGACCTACGAGTTCAGCCGCCGGGCCTCGCTCGACATGCTGACCCCGTTCGCGGCCCGCGTTCAGCGCGAGCTGGAACGGTCGAAGGTCGGTGTGGCGACGACCGTCATGCTGAACGGCGACGGCGTGCATCCGGCGGCGGGCGTGGTCAAGCAGACGGCGTTCGGCGGCACCCAGTCCGGCCGGATCGAGTACAAGCCGCTGCTGAAATGGCTGGTTTCGCGCGCCAAGGCGGGCGTGCCGGTGGACATGGTGATGGGCAACTGGGACGCCTACGTCGAGTGGCTGATGCTGTTCATGGCGCCGGCCATCGCGAAGGTCGCCTCCGGCGAAGGGCTGGACACCAAGACGGCGGCCGAGCGGCTGGCGTCCGTGGGCGTCGGCCTCCAGGCCAGCCTGCCGGTGCTGAATTTCAACGTCGGCTTCGCCCTGTCCTCGACCATGGGGGACGGCAAGCTGCTGGGCTACACCAAAGCGGAAACGCTGGAGGAACTGGTCGAGGCGAACTCGATGATCTCCGAGAGCGAGCAGTCGATCCGCAACCAAGTCATCACCTACGTGAAGACCCAGAGTTCGGGCTACAAGCTGGCCTTCGGCGACACCCGCGAAATCTACGACTACACGACCGCCTGATCGTGGGCCGTGACGGGGCGTCGGCCAACGCCGCCCCTTCTGACTTTGGGGGACCCCGATGAAAGCCATCCTGAACACCAAGGGCAACTTCCTGCTGCTGGACCCGTCGTCGGGCCAGGAGGTTCCCTATCATCGCCCGGCGGTGGTCGAGGTGACGAACTTCTTTCAGGCCCGCCTCGGCATCGGTCAGCTTGAGGTGATCCACGCCAACCTCCCGGACATCGCCGACGACAAGGAATTGGCGGCGTGCATCAAGGAGCATGGCGTGGATGAGGGGGTCGAGACCTACCTGCTGACGCTCGCCGCCCTGACGGCCACGCCCGACGAGGACGAAGCGTCGTTCATGCCGGAGACCTTGCCGCCCGCCAAGGCGAAGACCGATGGCGATCCGGTATGAGATCGCCGGGGAGGATGTGACGCTCGTCCTTCCCCTCCTCATCGACGGCGACGGCACGACCGCCGATGACGGGACCGTCGCCATCACGCTGCGCGACCACCTCGGCGCCATCGTCTACGCCGACACGCTCTCCCTGTCCGAGGACGCGACCGAGTTTCTGTTCAGCGTCGCCGCCCATCTGAACGAGAAGACCCGCGCGTTCGAGCGCCGGACGATCACCTACCGCTGGACCGCCAACGGGCGTCCGGCCAGCCGCACCGTGACCTATGTCCTGGCCGATTACGTGGCGATGGACGCCACCCCGGACATGGTGCGCGAGCGGTTGGGGGTCTCCCGCGCTGAACTGGCCGACGCCGAGATCGACCTGTTGGGCGCCTACCACACCCTGGCCGACACCCTCGGCGGGACGGCGCTGGCCGACCGGCTGGCCTCGGGGACCACGGACATGCTGCGGGCCAACCGCGCCATCGTCCTGACCGCCGCCCTGTCCCTGCTGCCCTCCCTGCGCCTGAAGGCGGCCCAGGCCGAGAAGTCGGGCGACGAGAGCTTCACCCGCTTCGACATCGACTGGGACGCCCTGGAAACCGCCCTGAAGGACGAGGCGGCGTCCTCGACCTCCAGCTCGGCGACGGGTACGGGCGCCCCGCTGTTCATGCTCTCCGTCGCTCCCGATCCGCTCAACCCGTGGGATGATTGACCATGCCCGAGATGTCCCGCCTGGGCGCGCGTTACGACACGACCTACCGGGACAGCCGGGGGCGACGGGTGACGGGCCGCTTCGTCGCCGTGCCGGAGAGCAACCCAACCCAGGTCGTCCCCCAGAAGCGCCTCTTCCGCACACCGGCCAACACGATCCTGCGTCCGGGCGACATCCTCCTCGATCTCCCCGGCACCCGCTATCTGCTGGCGGAAGGACCGGCGGGCGTTTATCGGCAGGAGGTGGTGAAGCGGACCTTCCGCTGCATCGAACTGGACCATCACCTTCCATGGACGCGGCGCACCGCGAAGATCGACCCGGTGATGAAGGTCGAGATCGACGACGCCGTCGCCGACCTGGGGCTGATCTGGTGCAACGTCGATCCCCGCGACGAGCGGCTGGAGCGCTCCTCGAAAGTCGCCAGCAGCTACGAGAAGTTCAAGCTCTACACCAACGCCGCGCTCCAGATTGACGACAAGGTTGGGGACTACCTGATCGTCCGCGTCGAGAAGGTCGCCGGGGTTATCGTCGCGGACGCCCAGTGATGGCGGGGAAGAGGTTCGATCCCGACCTCATCCTTCGCAACGTCCGGGTCGCGTTCGAGGAGCGCACCGACCAGGAGATGGAGCGCCGCATCCAGACGGTGGTCCGCAACGTCCGGCGCGAGCAGTCCAAGTTCTTCACCATCCTGGCGACCCAGACCATCGGCACGCTGAACACGCCAGCCAATGTGGATTTCGGGGCGGCCCTTGGTCCCGTGAAGGGTGGGCGCGTCCCCTGGGAGACTCTGTCCGATGGCTGGCGCAAGGAGAAGAACCCAGCCCACCGGGATCGGTTCTTCATGAACACGGGCAGCCTTGCCGAACAGTTGATGGCGATGTCGCCCTTCGACCTGTTCGGAACCCCGGATTATTACCGGGGCAAGCGCCTGAAGAACGACGCCAAATACACCTGGACCATCCGCCTCTTCCCCGCTCTCAGCCGCCGGTATCCCCAGTTCGCCGGGTTGGAGAAGCACCCGAAATTCGCCGCCAGCGGAGTCGGAAAGAAGTTCTACGCGCGGCCAGCCGGCGGCAAGGGCAAGCCCATCATCAAGCGGCCCTTGCTCCAGCCCTTCCTGGTGACGTGGAACCTGCGCCTCCAGAAGGTGATACTGCGCACGCTGGGTCGTTCCAACTCCTCGCGTGAGGCCAACACGCTGGGCCGCACCATCGGTGGGGCCATCGAATAGGAACCATCATGTCCTCTCATTTCCTGCACCTTTTCAAGTCCACCGTCCGCGTCGTGACCGACACGATCCAGGAGGTGAAGGACGCGGGCATCGCCGACGCCCAGTTCATGAACATGGACGACATGGCCGAGATCGCCGAATGGCCCAACCTGGACCTGATCGGCATGGCCCAGTTCTCCATCACGTTCGACGACCATCTCATCGACATGACCTGCGCCTTCGGCGTCTCGCCCTACCAGGACCGGCAGCTCCTCCGGCACATCACGATCATGGATCGTCTGGTCGATAAGCTGAAGCCGATGGCGACCCATCCTGTCTTCCATGCGGACACGGGCGACACGCTCGGCTGGATGAAAGTCACCAATGGGACGACGGTGCGCGGCATGGAGCGCACCGAAAGCCGACCGCTTCAGTTCATCGTCGCCAGCTTCGTGACCAGCCTGACCTACCAGCTCTGATCCGGCATTAGCGCCGCGTTGCTAATCGCTATGCTGTGGCGCCAGATTCCCCCGTTGGTCATCCATTGGAGCACTGCTTATCCACAGGAGTGACCCATGGCCGGTGAGGCGAAATCCACCAGCTTCGTGCTCGGCACGGCGACCGTGATGATCGGCCCGCGTGCGGATGTGTTCGAGCTGACCCCCGAGGAACATTCCATTGGGCTGGTGAAGAACTTCACCCTCAGCGGCGATCCCTCCTACCTCGACCTGACGCACGGCGTCCGCAACACCATCGTCTATTCCGTGATGACCTCCTTCCCGATCAAGGCGACGATGGAGGTTTTCGAGTTCACCTCGAAGAACCTGATGTACGGCCTGGGCCTCGACGGCACCGGCCTGGACACCACGGCGGCCTCGACCACCGGCACGGTGCCGACCGTCTTCCCGACCGCCACCGGCTGGTACGTCTGTCAGGAAAACACCGAGGGGCGCGACCTCGTGTTCGCCGGGCAGCAGAGCGCGGACATCCCCGACAGCATGGGCTTCACCGCCGCCGCCCGCATCCGCAAGATGAACATGGTCCCGGTCGGCAAGAAGGATGAGCAGCCGTTCCTCGGCGCCAAGATCGTCGGCATCCTGCCGGAGGGCAACGAGCCGGTCACGATCATCATCCCGAAGATGCGCATCCAGAAGGGCTTCACGCTGGCCTTCACGACCGACAACTACTCGAACATGCCCTACGAGTTCACGCCGTTCGACACGGTTCCCGGCGACGCCCACCACAGCATCTTCAAGGATGTGGGCGTGGCGATGATGCTGACCGGCAACTGACCGAGATGACCCCTCCGGTTTGGGCCGGAAGGGTTCCCCATCCCCCCGCGAGGACATGATGACCATCCCCCTCAACCGCACCCTGACCCTTGAGATCAACGGCAAGAGCCGCGACCTCTTCATGTCGTTCGGTCTGCTGAACGAACTGGCCTCCCTCCTCGGCGACGTGGACCGGCTGACCGAACTGCCGATCAATCACGAGCTGCGCACCGTCATCCTGAAGGCGGTCCTCTCCGAACGCACGAAGGCCGGAAAGATCGTGACCGAGGCCGACCTGTCGGAGATCGACATGGACCCGCAGGACGTTCCGAAGATCCTCGCCTGGGTTGGGGAATGGGTGGTCGATTTTTTCATTCAGTCCGGCGAAGCCGTGAAGTCGGTCTTCGTCGCGAACATGGAACGGGTGAAGTCCCTGACCTCCTCACCGAATGGTACCGCAGCCTGACGTTCGACGAGGCGATCTGCTGGGCGTTCGACACGCTGCCAAGCCGCCTCTGCGAACTCTATTGGTCCATTTCCTGGGATGATTTGCGCACCCAAGTCCGCCTCAAGCTTGGGAACGAACAGGCAAAATCCAACCAAGGCGTCGTCTCCCTGATCTTCGTCGCCTCGAAGATATTCGGCGGCAAGCCCGGCCCGAATGGAGGCGCCGCCGCCCGCCCCGTGAAGAACGCCCGCGAAGCACAGATGGCTTGGTCCGCTCTCATGCGGGCGTCAAAGGGTGGATGAACATGGCGACATCGGACTACGAGTTTTCCGCCTCGGTCAATACGACATCAGCCGAGCAAGCTCTCAAGAATCTTGAGGGCCTGCTGCGTCGCGTCGCTCAGGAAGCCATCCGATTTGACGCCGCCTTGAAAGCAATCGGCGGACAAGATCTTAAGATAAAGGACGTAAAAGCCACTCTCAATGCACTAAAGACTGAGTTTTCCCTGCTGAAAGTGGGGGATGTCAACGCCTCGCGCTCGAACGCGGCGTTCGAGGGCGTCATCAAGGGCATGACCGACAAGGCGAAGGTCGAGCTGCGGAAGTTCGGCGACACCGCCAGCCTCGAAGCCAAAGCGTCGCTGAACCGCTTCCAGAACACGCTGAACCAGGGCGCCCGGTCTCTCAACCAGGACGGCCTGCTGAACGACGTGCTGGGCGGGAAGTTCAAGGCGGCGAATTCGACCGCTGGCCTGAAGCGGCAGATCGGCGACCTGACCTCCCTCTACAACAGCTTCTACGACAATCTCGGCCGGAAGCGGGAGGGCAGCTCCGTCCTGGAAAATCTGGGCGGCGCGCTGTCCCAGGCCCAGACCAAACTGAAGCAGGTCGCCGACCCGATCACGGCGACCGTTGCCGACGCGCGCAAGCAGGTTCGCGACCTCGGCGCCGAGCTTGCCTCGGTCGTGATGCAGTCCGACCGGAAGAAGCAGACCCTCGGCGCCCGCGCCTATGAGGGGGACGCCCTCTCCACGGTCAAGCGGGGCGGGATCGGCGACCTGTCGGATCAGCAACTGAAGCTGGCCGAAAAGGCGGCGGCCCGCGTGCGCGAGACCACGCGCGGCGAGCTGGAGAGCCTGAAGGCCCAGCAGTCCAGCGCCTCGGCCATCGCCCAGAAGAACCGGGAGCTGGAACGCACCGCGACCCTGGAAACCCAGATCACGGCCGAGCTGTCGCGCCGGAAAACGGCCTCGGCAACGCCGGTCAAGTCCACCCAGGAAAAGGCCGACGCCTCCTGGGACATGACGTTCGCCCGCGTCAACGCGGGCGGCGGGGCCAAGCTGCTGGAGATGCAGGCCCGCCTGCTGGTGAACTATCAGGCCATCAACGCCGCCTTGTCGTCCTTCAGCTTCGGCGCCCAGTTCGTCAAGGAACTGGACGCCGAGATGCGGAACCTCCAGGCGATCAGCAACACCACGGACACCGCCATGCAGGGTCTGCGGCAGACGCTGATCGGCGTGTCCGAGGACACCAAGTTCACGGCGGTGGAGGTGACGAAGGCCGCCACCACCATGTCGCAGGCCGGGTTCTCGACCGACCAAATCCAGGGCGCCATCAAGGGCGTCACCCTGCTGGCGACCGCCACCGGGTCCGACCTTGCCCAGTCCGTGGACGTGGCGACCTCCATCGTGGGCGTGTTCAACGTCCGCGCCGAGGAGATGGGACAGGTGGCGAACCAAGTCACCTCGGCCCTGAACCTCTCGAAGCTGACCATGGAGAAGCTGGCGACCGGCATCCAGTACGCCGGCAACATCGCGGCGGACAACAACGTGAGCTTCACGGAGTTGGTCACGGTGATGGGGGCGATGTCGAACGCCGGCATCAAGAACGGTTCGACGCTGGGCACCGGCATCCGGCAGTTGATGATCGACCTTCAGAACCCGACCGAGAAGCTGATTTCGGGGCTGGCGAAGGTTGGCCTGACCATGGCCGACGTGGACGTGCGCTCGAAGGGGTTGATCGGGGTGCTCCAGACCCTGAAGGATTCCGGTTTCACGACCGCCGACGCGATCCAGACCTTGGAGGTGCGGTCGGCGGCGGCCTACTCGGCGGCGGCCAAGTTCACGGACGGCATGGCCGAGATGCAGCGGCAAATCCTCCTGTCGAACGCGGCGGTCGAGGCGAACGACATCCAGATGAAATCCTTCGAGAACACCTGGAAGCAGTTCACGTCGGTGTTCGGAACCTTCGCCGATCAGATCGGGCGGGGGGCGCTCCTGGCGCTGCGCGACCTCGTGGCCGGCGTCTCGGACGTCGTTTCGGCCATGTCCAGGATGTCCGCCATCGGCGCCATCGGGGACGCCGGCATCGCCGCCGCCTTCACCGCCATGGCGATGGCGGCGCTGAACCTCATCAAGAACCTGACCCCGGTGCGCGCCCTGATCGGCGGCGTGGGCGCCGCCATGACCGCCACGGCGGCGACGGCGGTCTCCATGGCGACCGCTGTGAAGACGGCTGGCGGCGTCTCGGCGGCGTTCACCGCCAGCCTCGCCAGCTTGCGCGGCGGGCTGCTGACGGCCCAGGGAGCCACGGCGGCCTTCAGCACCGCCATGACCGGCTTGGTCGCCGTCCTGTCCCGTTTCATTGTGCCCGCCGCGATCTTTCTGATCGCCGAGAGCTTCATCTCCGGCGCCCGAGAAGCGGATCGCTACACCTCGGCCATCGACCAAGCGAAGGCGAGGGTCGATGAGCTGAACGGTCGGGTGCAGCAGCAACAGGAAGCCATGCAGTCCGTCTCCAAGCAGATGGACATCTACCAGGATCGGTCGGAGCGCCTGAAGTCGCACCAGGACGAATTGAGCGTGGCCGTCCTGGAAGCCGAACAGAAATTCGGGAAGCTCGGTTTCACCATGGACGGGTTGGAGCCGACCTTCGACACCATGATGCGGGCCTTGCAGAACCTGCAAGGCAAGCTGGCCGAGGATTTCACCGGCAACCTTGAAGCCCAACTCGACGCCCTGGGCAACAAGGTCAGGACCACCCAGCTCCAACTTCAAAGCTTTGGCGACCTGAACCAGATCGGCCCGCTGTTGGCGGGGATCGGCGAGAGCGACGCCCTGACCGTGGAGCGGACAGCCGTCCCGAAGAAGGCCCGGACGGGGAACTTCGTCAACGACACCTACGAGGGTGTCATGGACATCGTCACGAACCCCGTTCAGCGGTTCAAGGCGGACATGGCGGCCTTGTTCAACGACAAGGCGACCCTGGCCCAGCTCCGGCCCGACAGCATCACCGGGCTGAACACGTCGGCGCTGAAGACCGACCTCGGGAAGCAGATCACCAGCCACCTTCAGCAAGGCCCGAACGCCAACGTCAACGACGTCAACCGCAGCATTGGGGACATCGAGCGCCGGATCATCGAGACCCGGCGCTCGGGCCAGGACACCTCCGGGCTTGAGAAGCTGAAGGACACCCTGGAGAAGTTGAGCACCGGACTGGTCAACATCCGTGCCGATGAACAGAAGCAGAAGGACATCAAGGACAACCAGCTTCCCGCCGCCAAGTTCATGGAGACGGTCGGCCCCGCGCTGGAGCAGCAGGTTCGCGAGTACAAATCGCTCACCGACAGCGTGAAGCGACAGGTCGATGCCGCCGGTTCGGCCCGCGAAAAGGACAAGGTCCTGAAGGAGAACCAGCCCAAGTTGGAGGCGGCGAAGTCCGCGCTCACGTCCGCGCGGGGCGGTTTGGCGGGGGATCAGCAGAAGGTCTTCGACAAGCTGATGGGTTCGACCATGAACGAGGTCGAGCATGTGGTCGAAGGCATGGGCGACGACATCGCCGACAGCCTAGACAAGGCCGAAAAACGGGTGAAGCAGGAGCGGGCCAAGCGGCTCGAAGCCCAGCTCACCCGGCTTGGCCGCTTCCGCAAGGGCGAGGACCCGAACCAGGGCGATGTCGAGAGCCGGATCACCCAGGTGAAATCGGTCGGCGCCGAGCTGATGGACGCCGAGCTGTCGGCCTTGCGCACCCAGCTTGAGGGCGACAAGGATTTGGCCGGCAACCCGGAGGAGATCGAAGCCGCGCTGAACGAGCGGAAGATGGCGATCCAGGAAAAGATCGACGCCTCCGTCGAAGGTCTCGGTCGCCTGTATGACGGCATGGAAAAGTCGCTCACGCTGAAGACCGAGAGCGCCATGGCCGCCCTGAAGCGGCTGGACAAGGAGAGCAAGGAGACGCTGGAGCAATCGACCTTCGAGGCCGCGACCCCGACCCGGATGCGGTCGGTCACGATCAACGCCAAGAAGGAGATGGTCTCGCGTGGTCTCGCGAACGAAACCGACATCGTTGCCCTGGACATGGACCAGCGCGACGACCAGGACAAGCTCGAAGAGACCATGGTCGGCCTCTACAAGCGGCGGGCGGACGACATCGCCGAACTGATGCGGAAAGCCACGGAGGCTTCCGACGCCGAAATCAGGAAGATGGAGGAACTGAAGGCCGCGTCCGAGGATGCGACCAGGGGGCTGAACGCGCGCAAGGAAGCCCAGAAGGACTACAACGAGACCGTCAGCGAGCACAAAACCACCCTGAACGAAGTGACTTCCTTGACGATTGCGCACAAGGACGCCCTTCGTCAGGTCGAGGAGCAGCAAGAGAAGGTTCGGGCGAAGAACGAAGACCTGTCCGGCAACTGGACGAAAGCCTGGAAGGCCAACACCCAGAAGACGCTGGAGACGGCGGGGGCGTTCAAGACCTTCCAGGACGCGACCATCGCCCTGGGGCAGACGGCCATCACCGAGGGGATGAGCGGCCTCTCGACCTTCATCTCCGATCTCGCGTCGGGCGCCAAGACGGCGGGCGAAGCCTTCCGCGACATGGCCCGGTCCTTCGCCACGGCTCTCCTGAACATGGCGTCGCAGCAGGCCGCCGCGTCCGTCATGGGGGCGCTGTTCGGCAACGCGGCCACCGGCAATTCAGGGACCAGCGGGGCCGCCAGCGGCGCGTCCAGCGGCATCATCTCCTCGCTGGGGAGCTGGGTCAGCTCCCTGTTCTACACGGGCGGCCCGGTGCGCAACGCCAGCGGCACCCGGCTGCGCCTTTCCACCGGCAGTGTGTCGGGGGTGGATGTCGGGCGCGACAGCGTGGACGCGATCCTGCGTCCCGGCGAGTTCGTCATGAACAAGTCGGCGACCGACGCGGTGGGGGAGGATTTCCTGGCCGACTTGAACGCACGCGGCGCGGCGGCTCTGCCGAGCCAGATGCCGACCATGCCGAAGCCCACCCAACCGGCCCCGGTCAAGACGAACGTCTACGTCGTGTCGCCGGATCGCGCCCCGCAGATGGGGCCGAGCGATGTGGTCGCCACAATCAGCAACGACATCGCGACCGGCGGTTCCGTCAAGCAGCTCATCAAGTCCGTTGTCGCCGGGAGGATGTGATGGCCGACATCGAAGAGTACATCTGGAGCGCCTTCCGATGCTCCGTGAAATACGGCGACGTGAACCCGAGCATGCAATTCGGGATGAACTGGGAGTTCGTGGCGGCCCCGGAAGCCCCGGCGCTGAAGCAGCTCACCCTCCAGTATGAGAGCCTTTGCTACTATTCGGACTGGGACGCCGCCGGGGAATACCTCGTTCCCAACAAGGAGAGGAGTCCGGCAACCAACATGTGGCTGTTGGAAGCGTTCTATACCCGGCACCTCCGACACAAGACGTTCAAGATCGCCACACCCGGCTACGGCTATATTCACTGCCGCTTCAAAGAACCCCTCGAAATACCCGACGGCATTGTGGACGGCTACGGCTGGACCGAAAACTTTGAGGTTGTTCTCCAGGAGGTACGATGAGCCTGCCACCGACCGACCATCAATGGGACGCCGTGAAGCTGACGGGCGACGGAAAGGTCGATCTCTTCGAGATCGTCTGCCTGGATGGCATGACCTTCTTCCTGAAGAACAACGACACGGTGACGTACAACAGCGTCACCTATGAGGGGGTCGCCCTTCAGTTCGGGGGTTCCCGGCGCACCTCGAAGGAGGAAACACCGCGTCCGTCGCTGACGCTGGTGAACCCGGAAGGGGTTCTGAGCCAGTACGTCCTGGACGAGCTGTTCGACTTCGGCAAGGTCGTGCGCCGTCAACTTCTCCGCACCGAGTTGGACGGCGACACCGGCTCCCCCTACGAGGAGAAATACTTCATCGCGCGGGCGACCTCGCTGACGAAGCGCAGCGTGACCTTCGAGCTGCGCGGCTACAGTGATCGGTTCAACGCCAACATCCCGGCCCGCATGTATCTTCTCCCGGATTTCCCGATGGTGAGCCTGCAATGACCCTGCGGTATCAACACCTGATGGACCGCGAGTTCGTCTTCGGCAAGACCGATTGCCTGACGCTGGTGCGGGACATCTATCGGGACAGCTTCGGCATCGCCATCACCAACTACGCCCGCCCCACCGCGTTCTGGGAGCACGGCTTCAACCTCTACATCCAGTTCCAGGAACGGGAGGGGTTCAAGATCGTGGACTACGACCCCTTCGGGATGCAGCCGGGCGACGTGTTCGTGTGCGCCATCATGACCAAGGTCCCAGCCCACGCGGCGGTCTATCTGGGGGATGGCCGGGTGGTTCACCACCTCCCTCCGAGTGAGCGGCAACCCGCCCGGCGGGGGCGCCCCTCGGTCGATCCCGTTAAGGGCCTCATCCGTAACACCCTGTGCGCTTGCTTGAGGCATGGCGACGTGGTGGTAAAGGAAGACTTGGGCGAGCCGGTCAATTTGATTGAACGCGCCCCGGACTTCATCAAACGGAGGCTGCTGTGCCCGAGCGCCTGACCGAGTTTTACGCCGACGAGGGACCCGAGCGCATTGGGTTCGTCTTTAAGGACGGAACCATCGCCGAAGTGGTGAACGTCTACGAGAACCCCCTGGAAGGGGCCAGCATCGCGCCGGAAGACCTGTTGGAATGGCTGCCCCATTCCTCCGGCCTTTGGCACACCCACCCTGGCAAGCCGTCGAACCTCACCGTCCAGGACATGCGGTCCTTCAAAGCCTTCCCCGATCACACCCATTACATCGTGGGCCAGGACGGGATCGCCGAATATGTGGTGGATCGCGGCGAGGTGATCCGATGCGCGTGATCTTCCACGGTCATCTTCAGAAGCTGTGCCCCGTCGTCCACGACATGAAGGTGGACAGCCCGTATGAGGCGCTAACCGCGCTGGTATCCCAGATCCCCGCTCTGCAAATCGTCCGTGGCGGCCAAGGCTATCCGTGTCGGGTCGTCGGGTTCCGCACCCCCCAGGCCCTGATGCGGCGCAGCGACGTGGAGGAAATCCACGTCATGCCCGACTACACGGTGGCCGGCAAAGCCGGCTCGTGGATACAGATCGGGATCGGCGCCATCCTGGTCGCGGTCGGCGCCTACACTGGCAACGCCTTCCTCATCAACGCGGGCGTCGCCCTCATCATGGGCGGCATCCTCCAACTGCTGGCGCCGTCACCGAACAAGGACGGCAACCCCGACGCCTCGAAATATCTGGGGGCGCCGAAGAACACCGTGGCAATGGGCACGCGCATCATCATCGCCTATGGCGTCAACCGGCTGTACGGCCAGTTCCTCTCCTACGATGTGAATGTGATCGGCGTCCCTGTCGCTGGGGAATGAGCATGGACTATGAGGTGCATGGCAAGGGTGGGGCAAAGAAGGCCGCGCCGGACAACCTCCGCTCCGAAGACCAGATGGAATGTGTCCTCGGCCTTTGCGAGGGCGAGATCGAGGGGTTCTACAGCGCCACGGACGGGTACGACGGCCTCGACAGCTTGATGCTGAACGACACCTCGTTCCGCAATCTCGACGGCAGCTTGAACTTCGATGACAGCACCGTCCACCTCTACAACGGGACGGCGGACCAGGGGCCGATCCAGCCGGCCCTCGGCGGATTGGCCCGCAGCCGTTCGGTCGGGGTCAGTCTGGCCTACGCGGTGCCCGTCACCCGCACCTCCATGGGCGGAACCGACATCAATTTCCTGGATGTCCGGCTGGTCATCAACGCCCTCTACGACAACGACAGCTATTGGGAGGGCAGCCTTTCCTGCTCGTTCAAGATCGAGTGGAAGCTGACGGCGCTGACCCGGTGGACATCCAAAACCGTCACCGTCACCGGCAAAACCACCTCCAGCTCCTTCGTTCGCGAAGTGCGCATCCCCGTCTCTCCCGATGAGACGACGAACAACCGCTACGACATCCGGGTGACGCTCCTCACCCAGTCGTCGGGGAACTTCGTGGCCCAGGCCACCTGGGAAAGCTTTCAGGAGGTCCAGCGCTATCCCGAGCGGGGCTTCGAGAACACCGCAGTCCTGCATTTCTGGTGCAAGGCGACCAATCAGATTTCAGCGCTGCCCGAAATCAGCGGCGTCTACAAATGCATGCGGGTCCGGGTCCCGTCGAACTTCAACCCGACGACCCGCACCTACACCGGCATCTGGGACGGGTCCTTCGTGACGGCCTGGACCGACGACCCGGCGTGGTGCCTCTACGACTTGGTGATGAACGACCGCTACGGTCTGAACGCCTATGGTCCCATCACCCTGAACAAATGGGACGCCTATCGGGCCTCGAAATTCTGCAACAGGTTCGTCCCGGCGAAGATGCTGAGTGACGCGGGCCTGCCGGTGGACATCCCGGCGGCGGCCCTCACCCAGGACGCCACCCGGTTCGACTTCTACAGCGTTATTCCGATCAACGTTACCGGGGTCAACCGCTGGTACCAGTGGCTGATCTCGGACCCGATGGTCAGCTACCTTGTGCAGTTCAGTGAGGATGGGACCAACGTCTCCTACTTCGCGGGCGCGGAGAAATCGGTTGGCTATCGGGTGACTCTCCCCACCGATGGGACTTACACGTTCCGGTTTTGGGCCGACGACACCGTCTATGTCTCCGTCGATGGCGTCCAGATCGGCATGACCTCGCTGCCCATCACCAACACCACGGGCGGGCAGACCGACGTGGCCGTCCCGATGACGGCGGCCGCGCACATCGTCAAATTCCTGGTGGTGAACCAGAGCTTCGCGGCTGACCCCTCCACCAACCCCTACGCCCTGTCCGCTGCGATCTATCTGCCGGACGGGAACCTGCTGTGGAACAGCCGGATGACCGAGACCTTGGTCACGGAGCCGCTGTGTCCCGAGGGGTGGACCTACAAGAACGACCGTTGCGAGAAGACCAACCCCGAGGACAAGGTTTGGGAGCCGCGCTTCACCTTCAACGGCGTCCTGAGCGACGCGCGGCTGTCGATGGAACAGGTCCGCTACATGGCGGGGGCGTTCCATGGCGTCCTCTATGACGATCTGGACGGCAGCATTCGCTTGTGCGTGCCGGACGCCCAGCCGCCGACCGCGATCTTCAACCAGGAGAATGTCGAGAACGGGGTCTTCGAGTACAGCCTGACCGACCTGACCACCCGCTACAACGACTGGACCATCTCCTTCGTCAACCCGGACCTTCTGTGGGTCGAAGACCGCCTGCGCATCTTCGACCCGGATCACATCGCCAAATATGGCCGACTGCCCACCGACTTCATCGCCATCGCCTGCATCTATGAGAGCGAGGCGATCCGCCGGGGTTACTACCGCTACCAGATCGCCACCGGCCAGACGAAGATGGTGACGTTCACCACCAACCGTCAGAGCTGCTGGGTCCGTCCCTACGACCGCATCCGCATCGCCGACCGGCACGCGGACGGCAAGCAGTCTGGGCGCGTGAAGCGGGTGCATGACGATCTGAAAACCATCGACCTGCACGAGCCGGTCAGCGTGACCGCCGCCACCGGGTTCGACTTCAACGCGGTTGCCCCTTTCGACTATCAGGCCCTCGACAGCGCCGGGCCTATCGCCGACGAGATGAACGCCATCGGTGTTCGCATGAGCGAGGATGGCGCTACCGGCGTGTTCTATTACGACGCCGAAAAGTCGGTCGGCTACACCGTCACCCTGCCGGCGACGGGGACCTACATCATCCGTCTCTGGGCGGACGACAGCATCACGGCTTATCTGGACGATGCGCTGATCGGTCAGATCAACCTGAGCGTCACGACGGCCAACGGGATCGGCTACGCCGACGTGGCGTTCGAGGCCACGGCGGGGTCCCACACCCTGAAGCTCGTGGTCGCGAACGGGAACCTGACCAGCAGCCCCTCGACCAACCCCTACAGCTTCGCCGCCAAGATCCTCACAGCCGCCGCCACCGAGCTGTGGAACACCCGGATGACCGAAACCGTGGTCGCCGAGATCGGGTCATACTTCATCCCGCAGGTTCCAGGCGGCGGGTCCAAGGCGTTCGCGATTGCCAGCACGGGCGCCGACCTGACCACCATCGTCTTGCGGAACCCCTTGGAAGGCGATTACCCGGAGCTGTACTTCCCGTTCAACATCATCTCCGAGAAACCCGCGAAGGAGAAGATGTGGCGCGTCCTCGACATCCAGGAATCCGAAGGCTCACCCGACAAGGTGGTGATCGAGGCCGTCATCGACTGGTGCTTTGATGATTACGAGGAGAACCGGGAGGGGGTTGCCGACTACACGCCCGGCCCGATCCTGGACGGGGTGTTCAAGCCAGGCACGACCCCGACCACCGAAGATGTCCCGCCGGGGATGAGCTGCCCGGATTTCTCCATCGACTGGAGCGACGACGGTCGGCGGATCCTCATCTCACCCAATGGATTGGACGACACCTACACGCGCTACAACGGCGAGTACAAGGTCTTCTCCCGTTTGCAGGGGACGACCGACGCCTGGACCCAGCGGTCCACCTCGGCCAACGCGATCCTGAACCACCCGGCTGGCGCCTACGAGTTCAAGGTTCTTCCCTACAACATCTATGGCGTGGCGGCGGACTTCAGCAGCGCGCCCACTTGTCTTTACGCGGTCCCGCAATGCCCGCCCGCCGAGGTTCTGGGCACGCCGCAGGACGTCAACGTCGCCGTATCCTGGGACGGCAACGGTGGCCGCTACGGCTACATGATCGACTGGACGGCCGGCGGCGTTTACGTCGCCAGTTATCAGGTCGTGTGCCGTGACATCGAGACCGGCGCGGCCTACCACACGGCGGACATCGAGACGCCGTACTTCCGCTACACCGCCGCGATGCAAATCCAGGACGGCGCCCCTTCGGACGCCCGAGGCTTCACCTTTGAGATCCGCTTCCGGGATGAGTGCGGAAACCTGGGCGACCCGGCCACCGTCACCGGCACCAACCGACCGGACGCGACCGACGAGAGCTACGACAGCACCCAGACCATCACCTACAACTGCGCCACCCTGAAGAACCCGATCCTCCAAGGATACAACGAGCACATCCTCGACCTCGGCAGCCAGTCCGGCTTGGTGGAGCTGAACATCAAGGAAAGCAACACCTTCATCATCAACTTGGTGGGGGATGTGGAGATCGCGGTGCTGGGCGGATGTGGCGACGGCAAGCCCGTGACCATCATCTTCACCCGGCCCGAGGGGGAGCATCAGGCGAGCTACGCCAACCCCGTCCGGTGGCGGAACGCCAAGCTGCCGCCGATCACCAGCGATCTGGCGATGCACCTGCTGTTCGACATGGGCGGGAGCGTCGGCTGGCTGGGCGCCGAAGGCGGGGCGAGGTTCGGATGACCATCAACTTCTGGGCCTTCTGGCTCCAGGACGACGACATCCTCGTGGACCGCATGGTCGGCGTCGGCCGCCTGGACATCGACGGCAGCGCCGTCACCGTCACCAACTTCGAGGTCGTCACCCCGGTCGAGGAGATCAACTTTCCCATCGACAAGGTGCGGATGGCCTCCTACACGCGCAGCACGATGCCCATGGTCGCGCTGGGCAACGGCGACACGCTCTACATCTTCGAGAGCGGAAAGCCGTTCAAGGAGGAGGAGGCCCTTTACGTCGCCGGGATCACGGCGAAAGCCTTCGACATCTCGTCCATGGATTATTGCCGGGCGGTCAGCGGTTACAGCTTTTACGGCGTCATGACCGTCTTCGCCCAGCCCGATCAATCGGTGAAGCTGGCGACCTGGAGGACTGTCTATTCCGGCGGCTACCTGTCGGGCGCCAAGAAGCAATTGCAGGAAAAGCTGCTGTCTTCCACCTACTCGGCATCCGCCGTGTCGCTCGGAAATTTTGGGGCGGATGTCTACGGCGTTTCGTCCAACCTGACGATCCCCGATCTCTACAACCACGAGACATACACCGCCGCGTCCTATGAGGTGTATGTCCAGCCCGAGCCTCAAAACGAGGTGCTGGAACCCGCGTGGAATCTCGTCCGCCGGCCGGTCGGCTACTTCCAATACATCTGGGCCTGCGCGACCTACAAGCGGGAGACCTACCACCCGGCGACCTGGGTCAAGCAGGTCTGGTACGACGCCCTTTACAAGGAACAGAGCTGGGTCGCCCCGACCGCCTACGCCGAGACCCTGACCGGGACCTACACCCTCTACTTCGTCAAGGCGACGACCGATGTCTCGGTGGCGACGGCCTACGGCGCCTCCCTTTACATCGACCCGTACTCGGCGGACAAGACCTGCACCACCTACATGTTCCGGCGCGAGCTGGTCAGCGTCACGAAATACAGCACCAATTATTGGAAGCTCACCTACCGCCAGTACACGGTCAACACCTGCGCCAAGGATGGGTACTGGACGAACACGGGGACGACGGGGCGCTTCGCCATCCAGCCGGCCGAGACCGCGACCACCCGCTGGGTGCTGTCCTCGCTCGGCTACTGGTCCACCACGACCGAGACCATGGTCACGGACACCCAACCGGCGGACGGCAGCGGATACAAATGGACCCTTTCCCTGGCCTCGGGCTGGGATTACGTCGAGACCATCACGTCCTGCGCCACGCCGGTCAGTACATCGGCGGTGCGCTACACCCTGAGCGCCGCCGGGAAATGGGTGTATTCCGGGGTGGTCTACGCCGACGCCGCGCCCGCCAGCACCAGCGCGATCAAGCATGTCGCCACCACGGCGGCGGTGTGGTTGCCGGACACCGGGGGCTATGACGCCTCCTGGACGCGGGAACTGGTCCAGGACGCGCACTGGGCGGTCGAGACCACCATGAACACGGCGCGGGCGCTCGCCACCAGGGTCAACACGCCGCCCGCCGGATGGCGGCTGCCGAAGACCTCGGCCGAGCTTCAGACCCTGCCGTCGCGCGAAATCGTCTCCCCCTTCTGGTCGCGGTGGGAAGGGGCGACCCTCACCGCCCAACCGGACGGAACGGAGGGGACCGACTGGCGTCGGACCTTGCGCCTCCAGGGCTTCACCATGCCGGTCTACGCGCTGGTCAACGCGGGCGCCATGATGATGTCCATCGACCAGGGCAGCTACGTGATCCGCTACGATGAGGGCAAGGGCACGCTGAAGACCGACGAACTCCTGAAGCCCATCACCCTGGCCGCCACCTTCCTCAACAACGGCGCCGATCTGGTGGACAGCGCGCTGGCCGATGGCGGCTGGTACGCGGTCCTTGCCGCCGATGATTACGTCTTTGACTTCGACGGAGGGTTCTATCCAATCGGCGAGACGACCTACAGCCATGAGTTGTACGGAGGGGACTACGAAGGGTTGGCCGACGCCGAGATCAATGGCGGGTTCTACCCGGTCGCCGAGAACGATCTGTACGGCGCCGAGCAAGACGGCAACCTCTACCCCCAGACGATCAGCGCCTATGAGTATGAACCCGATGGGGAGCGGTATTGATGAGCCTCGGCCATTTCCATTCCAGCTCCTTCGATCCGACCACCACGGCGGATGAGGTCACGGGCCTGCTGCCGGCCCAGGTCGCCCAGCGGGTGTCCGAAGCCGCCGTCTATCAGATGCGGGAGACGGTGCCGAAGGTCCGGGTTCAGACGATCAGCGACACGACCCCGGAGTTGGCGAAGTCCCTCATCAACCTGACGAGGATCTACATCGGGCCGGACGCGGCGGCGACCGCCAACAAGACCCTGCACGCCTACATCGCGTCGATCAACGACCAGTACGCCAGCCAGGGCAAGCATGTGATCTGGAGCAGCGGCTGGAGTTTCCAGGACCTGAGCAAGGGCGGCGTTCCGCGCGGCTACTTCACCGGCAGCTATCGGGTGGCGTCGGGAACCTACGCCCTGGGTTGGCGCGACCTCAAGGACGGGGAGGATTTGAACCGTTACGCCCGCGTCTCCACGGTCAGCGGCACGAAGACCCAGGACCGATGGCCGGTCGAGGGGGAGACCCTGACCGGCAAGACCCTCGTCACCATCCGTGCGGCCACCACCCGCTACGTCTATCCGGGGGAGAACACCCAGGGGCGGACGACGACCAGCTACACCTACAAGGCGGCCCAGTCCGGTTTCGTGCCGAAGGAACTCCCGCTCACCTTCCAGAACACCCACTGGATGACGGCCAAATTGTCGAGCGATCAAAACTACATGGCGGATCGCGTCGCCTACGATCACCTCAACACGACGCTCCGGTTCATGACCAGCGGCGGGTGCTGGCTCAACGGGACCAGGGCGATCTTCGGCATCGCCGGAGAGTTGGCGGACGGACGGATCGCCCTGGCCCTGACCAAGCTGTCGGCGGACGGGCGCAGCTTCACCGTGACCCTGGACCCGATGGTTCTGGCGGGCGTGCCGTCCGGTCGGGTGTTGCGCATGGTCCCGATCTCCACCAACCGGAGCGCCATCCTGGTGGATTTGTACGCCGCCGAGGGCTTCCAGTACGCCGTCTTCTTCTTCAGGAACCTCCACACGGGAAACCCGGTCCTGCTGAAATCAACCATCCTCGACCTGACCCCCGGCCCGGAGGCCGACCTGACGGCCGCCGACCTGTGTTCGCTCGGTGGATCGGCGGTCTGGGTCGTGTTGCGGGACCGGATCACCGGCTTCGCCAAGACATACAGCCTGACCTCGCCCGCATAGCGGTTAGCGATCCAGCCCAAACACAGCTACGGATTCCCTTCTTCTCCCACGGTGCTTTCATGTCCCCGTGCCGTGGGCGGGGGAATGAAGCCGTGGATCACATTCTGCAAAATCTTATCGGCCTTGCCGCCGATACGGCGGCCCCATGGTGGGTGAAAGCCGCGCTCGGCGGCGCCGGGATTGTCGGCTGCCTTTATCTGCGCAGCCGGAAGCAGCGGACGGAAGAGGATGTGACCCTCACCGCCGTTCACAGCAAGGCTTACGCCGCCCTGAAACGGCAGATCACCGACCAAGCCACCACGATTTCCCAGCTCCAGAAAGAGATTCAGGGCCTGTACGCCGAACTCCGGCGGCAGCAGGAGGCCGAAATGGCGGCCCGGAAGGAGCTGGGCACGATCCAGGTCGAGCTGCACATGACCCGTCAAGCCATGGAGGAATGGGCCACCGTCTGGGAGCAGGTTCAAACCCAGGTGAAGGCCAACGCTTGTGCGGAATGCGTGCTCTCCCACATTCACCCGCCGTTCATTCCGCAGGGGGTTTCGCCATGAACGTCTGCCAGGAAGCGCTGGACCTCATCATCCTTTTCGAGGTGACGAGCCAAGCCGTCTACGAGAAGAAATACGCCCGCCCCACTTGGCCGGGGGGCGACAGCGGCGTCACCATCGGGATCGGGTTCGACCTCGGCTACGAGACCGGCGAGGGGCTGGACCGCGATTGGCCGATGCTGCCCAAGGACAGCCGCAGCCGGTTGACGACCGTGACCGGGCTGACGGGCGCCAAGGCCCAGGCCGCGCTGCCGACCTTGCGGGACATCGCCATTCCGTGGGCCGCTGCGGGCGAGAGCTTCCGCACCGCCACGCTGCCGCGCTATGTGGACCAGACGGTCGGCGCCTTCCCCGGCTGCGAGACGCTGCCGCCGCTGTGCTTCGGCGCCCTGGTCAGCCTCGTCTACAACCGGGGCGCTTCCCTCAAGGGGGACCGCCGGGCCGAGATGGCCGCGATCCGCGACCTGATCCGGGCTGGCAAGTTGGCCGAGGTGCCCGACCAGTTCCGCAAGATGAAGCGCCTATGGCCCACCGTCGCGGGGCTGCGCGACCGACGTGAGAAAGAAGCCTGCCTCTGGGAAGGGGGACTCCGCTGATGGCGAGCATCTTCGATGACATCTGGACCGGCGTGACCAGCCTGATATCCACCGTGGCCCCGACCATCGCCACCGCTCTCGGCGGCCCGCTCGCCGGTACGGCGGTCAGCGCCATCACGGGCGCGCTCGGCCTCGACGCCACGACCCCGGCCAAGGAAATCGTGGCCGCCGTCCAGAAGGCGGACCCGGAGACCCTGCTGAAGCTGAAGCAGGCCGAACAGGATTTCCAGGCCACGCTTGCCAAGCTCGACGTGGACCTGGAACGGATCGCCGCCGACGACCGCGCCTCGGCGCGCGACCGCGAGAAGGCGGTCGGCAGCACGGCGATCAACATCCTGGCCGGCATCGTGATCGTCGGCTTCTTCGCCACGGTCGGCTACGTCCTGTCGGGCCGCGTCGGTCTGACCGGCGAGCAGGGCGTGCTGGTCGGCACGGTCGTGGGCTATGTGTCGGCGAAAGCCGATCAGGTGGTCAGCTACTTCTTCGGCTCCTCGCATGGCTCCGAGAGGAAGACCGCCGCGATGTCGGCGGCCATGACGAAGTGGCGCGGATGATTGCGCCTGCGCAGGCCGATGAAGCCCTGGCCTCGACTGCCGCCTGGACACGATCCAAGAGGCGGCTGAGGCCCTGGGAGGCTGGGGCGTCGCTATCAGCGTGACTGGAGAACTGTGGAAAACCCCCCTCGCCCCCACGTCGGATCAGGGCGCTGGCCTGCTGTATATTGGTTATACTTGTGGGGTGGAGTTACCTAAGGATCGGAGGATGATCTTGTGGCACGTGTCATTGCATCCCGGCGGGATTGGGTATATGAAATCATACATGTACAACCTGTGTGCGGGAACGACTGGGCATGGATATGAGTTTCATAACGACATTAGATCTGCCAAGCTTTACAACTGGCTGCATAGTTGGTGTAGTCGTGACATTGGTGGTAAAGATAACTGTAAGTCGCATCAGCAATTCGCGTTCAATTAACTTCGTCAACCAGCGCAATATCAAAACAAAGGGCGATGTGGTTGGCGGCAACAAGTCAAGATAAATCTATACTGGTGCTTTACCATGCCTCTTATATCGGGCGTTACGCAAGAAAACATTCATGCTGATGGGCATGTTATTGGGGGAAACTATAACAAAACTGAAAATAATAATTATTTCTCTTCCCAAAATGACAAATGCAACCCGATTTTGGCTTCATTATATAAAAAATATGAGGGAGACTCTAGTCTTATCGAGCAAGCCAGGGGGATAGTTGAGGAGCTATCAGATTATTTCGTTCACGATGATACTCGTAAAGCCCTGAGAGATTTATCTGAGAAGCTCAATGAGGGCAATAGAGCGGGTTATCTGGAAGGCGCGAAGAGGCAGAAGCAGTTATTTAGAAGAAAAATAGAGCGGTATAGGCACTCCCATACTGCGCAACTAATATTCGTTTTTTTGCTCGGACTTGCGAAGTCATATTTCAATACGTCTGTTTATCACAAGCTTGGCACAATAAATGACCAAGAGATTGACGAATTAATTCTTGAATGTGTCGTGGAGCGAATAAGTATGCAGATACCAGCCAGTGAACCACTGATAACGCATGAAACAATATATGGCATGCTTTATTTTTTGACTGGAAACTGCTTTGTGGAGTGGAAAAAGTGATTGGACTAACGTACCACCCACTTTATGATCCTCATCACTGCATCTTCAGGCTTTTATGCCTTTTCCATTTTTCTGGAGAGTTGGACTTTGAAGATGATCGGCTCAGAATAATTGATTTTTATCTTCTCAATCCGTTTCTTATAAAATCAATTGAATTGACGAAGGATCTGAGGGACAGGTTAAATCAAATGGATATTCATAAAATCAATCTACCTTATCAAGATTTACCAAATTCGCGTGCACTATTCAGCCGCTTAGAACCTGTACAGCGCGTATCAATACGTCATATGGTTGGACTTGGATTAATAAGTAGGCAACGGCTTTTAGAAGGTTATGTGCGTCCAACTTTCGCAGTTAAGTTATCTAAAGATTTAAGCATCAGGATCGCTGACTATGTAAATCATCATAACAGAATTTTTGCATTCTTGATTCGTGACTTAGCTCACATGCCGCTTGCCGGAAAAGATGGCCTCAAACGCCGCACTGAATTGATGGAGTACAAATACGATGCGGAATGATCCTAGTTTGTATATATCTCGATTGAAAATATATAAGGGCGGAAAAACGGTTCTAAACCTGCCATTTCATGCGGGTCTTAATATACTTTACGGGCAAAACTCAAGTGGAAAGTCCACTGTTCTAGAGTTTTTGTTTTACGGTATAGGCGGCGATACTCCAAGTTGGCAGCCAGAAGCAATGGAATGTGATGAGGTTTTGTGTTCTATTGAACTCAATGGCGAACCCATTGTACTGAAAAGAGTGATCGCTAAGAAGCACACGGAGCGTCCACCTATAGCAATATATTGGGGGCCACTGGAAGAGGCGGAGCGCTCTGATCCGTCAAAATGGCAGCTATATCCCTATAGCCGGTCACGTGAAAAGGATAGCTATTCACAAGTTCTTTTTCGCGCTCTAGGTATTCCAGACCTTCCACTTGATGACGGTAGCAATCTGACGTTTCACCAATTGCTTCGTTTGGTGTTTTCAGACCAAATGACGCCACCAGATGTGGTATTTAGACAAGAATCTTTTGATCGACACGCCACGAAGGAAGCTGTCGGGGAAATTGTGTGCGGTGTCTTTATACCAGAAAACTATCGAACAGAGTTGCGCATACGAAAATTAGAATCTGATTATCAAGAGGTGTCAGAAGAACTTAAGAATATTTTTTCCGCTCTAGGACATGTGAAACAGGGTGTTAATGTAACATCTGTTCAGGATGAGCTTGGGAAATTTTCGGAAGAACTGAATTCACTGTCTGAAAAAATCATCCGATTAGAATCTTCCGAACGGCAAACTCCAGCGAATGATGATAGGGCGTCTGAAGGAAAAAAGCTAAAGAAATCTATCGAAAAGGATGTATTAATCCGAGTTGAGCTAGAGTCTCGCCGTGAATTTCTTAAATTTGACGTTAATGATATGAAGAGTTTTATAGGAAGCATTCAATCTAACTATGACTCTCTTATTTGTTCCGATGAAACATTGAAGGAGATTGGGTCTATTTCATTTTTATACTGTCCAGCTTGTCTTGCCCCGCTTTCACCGGAGCATCCAAAAGGCTCGTGTTGTCTATGCAAAAATCCTATTGATGAGAGTGGCCGACAGAGCCACCGCCTGCGTATGCGCAGGGAGTTGGAAATGCAGTTGGCAGAGTCAAGCAAGATACTAAAAGACCGAGAGGTGGAGCTGGGTAACATCGAAGAGAGGTTATCGGCTTTGGAGAAAGTCTTAAGTAAAAATAGAAGAGAATACAGCCGAATATCCATGAGCACCGATAATGTATCTGAATATCGGCTGAAAAAACTCTATGAGAGACGAGGATATATTGAGAGAACAATAGAAGACATTAATGGAAAACTCATGCTTGCTACAAAAGTCACTGATCTATCTAACAAAAAAGCAAAATATCGTGAGGAAATATCAATTCTAAATGATCGCCGGGAATCGTTTAAAAACCAGATGTTCGAGCAACGGGCCAAGGCAGCCACAGAGATATCTGATGTCGCTCGCCAAATCCTCAATGCAGATTTGGAACGGCAAGACACCTTCCGTGCTGCTAGACACGTTGGTTTTTCGTTCTCAAAAGATTCAATTTCAGTTGATGGGATTAGCCGATTCTCGGCCAGTTCCACTGTTTACCTCAAGAACGCACTAATGTATGCTATATTGGAAGCATCTGCTAGAGATGAAAGATTTTTGTTTCCTAGAATTCTTTTTCTTGATGGAATCGAAGATAAGGGAATGGAGGTAGAGCGTGTACACCATTTCCAGAAAATTATATTTGAACGTAGCCGTGCCCTTAAGGCAAGGCATCAAATTATTATCACTGCCGAGAAACTATCTCCTGAATTGCAGAAAAAAGAGTTGATAGTCGGATGGTGGTTTAATGATAAGCGACGTTCCTTGGACGTGTAGTGGCGCGAGTGCCACATTGAGGAAAGGTTATACAGTTTTTACACCATAAATTGATCTGAAGACTTTCCATATATTGCGTATATCAAAGCGGCACAAGATGGTGTCGTTCCCCTTCAACCACTAGGGTTAGCTCTTGCCTCACCCGTTCAACCACCGGCCCCCAATCGCCCGACCGTTCCTGGCGGAACAGCCGTAGCGTCGGGTACCAGGGGCTGTCGTCGCAGTCCAACAGCCAACGCCAGCAGCCGTCAAAACGGGACAGCGCCCACACCGGCTTGCCCAACGCCCCGGCCAGATGGATGACCGAGGTATCCACCGGTCGAGTTGTTCGATGATCGCGGCGGTGTCCGCGTAATCCTGAACATCCTCCATCGGGTCGATGAGGGCGAGGCCGTCCGTCTGATGGGACGCAGGCCCTTTTTGCAGGCTGACCCAGGTCACATGGGGGATTTGGGCCAGCGGGGCGAACTGGCTCAAAGCCATGCTGCGCCGCGAATCCATCTTGCGGGCCGCCGCGTTGCCTAGCTTGGGGTCGCCCGCCCACACCAGACCAACCTTCAGCGTCCCGGAGGTCGGGACGACCGAGGTCCACGACCGCCGGGCATCGGCGGGGGTGAACAGATAGGGCGTGGTCGCCGGGACGCTGTCCAGGGTGACGCCCAGACGCGCCATCAACGACATCAGCGACACCCAGCAATCATAGCCGGAGCGGTCGGGAAACTCCGTCACCACCGCGTCCACCCCCGCCGCGCTGGCGATGATCCGGGCGAGCGGCGCCCGGCATTGGACCACCACCCTCGCGCAGAGCGGTCGAACCAGCGCGGCAAGACGGATGAATTGGAGGGTGTCGCCGAAGCCCTGTTCTTCGCAGATCAGCAGCGTCTGGCCGGTGAGATCCTGCCCGGTCCATTCCGGCTTGTCCGACGTGGGGCGCTTGAACCCGAGATCCTGAGCCTGCCACCGCCACTCATACTCGTTCCAACCCTCATCCCACTGCCCACTGGCGAGAAGTCCTGCGGCCAAATTGATATGGGCGTAGGCGTAGTTTGGGGAAATCGAGATGGCGTGGCGATGAACAGCAATGGCTGCATCAATGCTCCCGCTTTCTTTAAGAAGAAGCCCTATATTCGTTATTGGCTCTGGCCTGTCTGGGGCCAGTGCAGCCGAGCGACCGTTGGCGATCAGGGCATCGTCTGTTTCGTATTGATCCTGAAGCAAACTCCCAAGACCAAAGTAAGCTTCAAAAGTCGAAGGGCTAAGGGCAATCGCCGCTTTGCATGCTCTGATTGCCGCGTCATGCCGGCCCAACTCATTTAAGCAGATGGATATTTTGATGCAGGTTGAAAGCAAATCGCCCTTATCTGCGAGGCACCGTCTGTAGACGCGCACGGCATCCTCATGCCGTCGCTGACATTGATACGAGTCACCCAAACTGCGAAGCGCGTTAAAATTCAATGGTTGAAGTTCAACAACATTCTCAAGAAAGATACCGCCTTCTTTATATTGTCCACGGCTGCACAGAGAAACACCCAATAAATGGTTGGCTCCAACATTTCCTGAATTGTCTTTTAGCAATAATTTGCAGAGACGTTCAGCTTCCCTGAGTCGTCCTGCCTCAAAGAGGGCGACGGCTTCTCTCAGGTTTGGTTTTACAGCCGCCTCTGCCATGCCTACCTCTGGATGCTATGGGTCGCCGAGGTTATACGTTTCAAAGAGAAAACCCTGGCGCAGTTTCCGCGCCAGGGTTTGCGGGCGGCTCAGTCCGTCATCCCCATGGCGGTTTTGTAGAGCTTCAACTTGGCCTCCTTCTCCTGCCGGTCGGCCTTGTCCATCTTCCGCAGCCGCAGGCAGATGCGGATGATCGCGCCGTCGAACCCCACCCCCTTGGCCTCGGTGAACAGGTCCTTGATGTCCTCCTGGAGGCCGCGCTTCTCCTCCTCCAACCGCTCGATGCGATCCACGAAGGCTTTCAGCCGGTCGGCGGCCACACTTCCGGCGGTCGAGTTGTGGCCGATCATGCCCAGGGCGTCGTCATCGACCATGCCCAGGGCCTCCTTGTAGAGGTCGAGCAGGGCCTCCTGTTCCTGTCGGTCGGCCTTGTCCATGCGGCGCAGACGCAGGAGCTGGCGGATGATGTCGGCCTCGAAGCCGGTCGCCTTCGCTTCGGCGAAGACTTCCTTGATGTCCTCCGCGAGGCCCTTCTTCTCGGCGGCCAGCGCCTCGATCCGATCAACGACGCTTCGCAGCCGATCAGCGGCGATGCCGCCCACATCCGTCATCACGCGACCCCCTTGTCCTTGTCGTCGCGGAAACGCACGAAGCGCGGGTGGCGAAGGCTGCCGTCCGGCGTCACCTCGTGATACTCGACCTCGATCAGGCGACCGATGAAGCCGTCCAGCGGCTCGTCCCGCAGCGCGTCGGAAAAGCCGCCGCCAACCCGGACCTCGACCCCGTTGCGGTCCACGATCACGCCGCCGAGTTTGCCCGCGTATTTGGTGCCCGGTTCGCCCTGATAGGCGCCGATGACGCGGAGGTCTTCGGTCTCCTCGGCCTTCACCTTCAGCCAATGGTGCGACCGTTTGTTCTCGTAGCCGCCGGTCAGCGTCTTGACGATGACGCCCTCCATCGGTTTGTCGCAGGACAGGTCGAGGAACTGGCCCACGGTCATGGCCCGGACCTCCTCGTAATAGGCCATGACTTCGGCGACCGAGCGCAGCAGGCGCTGCGGCATCACCCGAAGGGCCAGGGTGCCCTCGACCGGCTCGCCCAGGACATCCTCCAGGGTGGAGCGGCGGGTGAGGTACGGGCGCAGGCTGCCGGAGGTGAACTCCTCCTGCGTCAGCAGGTCGAAGACGAACATGGAGGCTGCGTCCACCGGGGTGGATTTGCGGCGGGTCCGGCCCACGCTGTCGTTGAACGCGCCGGTCGCCACCTCGCCGTCGAACACGGCCTTGGCGTAGGGGCAGGACAGCGCCAGGAACGCCTCGGCCAATGGCTTGAGGGCCGGCATCGGCAGGCCGTTGCGGCTGCGGGCCTCGGCCTCGCCGTTCTCATAATCCACCCAGACCTGGAGCCGCAGGCCGTCCAGCTTCGGCTCGCCCGCGACCGGCCAGCCCTTGATGCACTTGACCTCGAAAGGGTGGGCGGCCATCGGCTCATATTCGGGCACCAGCCGTTTCACCACCTTGTTCAAGGTGGTGGCGGTGAAGCCGGCCCGAAGATCCTTGTTCAGGATGCGGACCAGAAGCTGTCCGGCGCCGACCGGGAGTTGGTGCAGCATCTCCTCGACGCAGCGTTCCGCCGTCTTGCCGGTGTACTCGCGACGGGCAAGGCGATCCAGATAGGAGAAGATTTGCGTGGTGTCCGGCTCGCCCCAGGTGGATTGCCCCTGGCGCTCCAGCGACGGGGCGATGCCGAAGGTGATGAACGGATCGTAGGCGTAGATGCAGACCGCGCGGAAGATCGGGTTCTTCAGGGCCACGGCCAGGAGCGTCTGCTTTTCGGTGCGCGAGCTGGTGGCGGCGACCGTCTCCAGCGTCTCGAAGGCATCGTTCAAGGTCATCGGGTCACTCCTTGTGGAGGGCGGCCAGGATGCCGATGGCATCGTTCAGGTCGGCGACGACCCAGCCGGACAGTTCGCGGATGAAGGCGTGGTGGTGCGGGTTGTCGTCGGGCAAGACCGTGACGACCGGGATGCGGGCGGCGTCGGCCCAGCCGAACTCCACACAGGTCCCGATGCTGACCGCCGGGGCGTCGGTGAAGTTGACCAGCATCGCCGTGGCGCGGTTCAGCACGTAATGCCGATCCTTTGCGACGATGGCTTTCGGGCTGGTCATCACCCCGTTGCCCGAGCAGGACAGCGCGCCCTGGTGGGCGATCAGTTCGGTCTCGACCGGGTTGATGGTGGCGATGCCGCGTTCGCCGAGGCGGAAGGCGGCCTCAATCCGCCACCGATTGCACGCCTCGAAGGTCAGGCCCTTCATCGGGCCGGCGAGGTAGACGGCAGGGGTGCCCATCACGCACCCGCCTTGGCGCTGTGGCGGGCTTCCAGCTTGAGGATGTTCTGGTCGGCAACCCCCTGGAGGGACGATCCAACCGAGACGACCAGCGTGTTCAGGCACGACAGCGCGCCGCCCAGATGCAGGCGAACCTTGCTCGGGCAGACGGCGCGGTCGCGGTAGAACAGCGCCTTCTTCAGCACGTCCGACAGCCTGGAGACGTGCAAGGCGTACTCGGCCAGCACCTCCTCCACGACCGGGCGCTCAAGCGGGGTGACGATATAGGTGTCGAGGTTGTCGCCGAGAGCGTCGGCGATCAGGGTCATGTACCAAAGCTGGTCGCCCGCCTCGTCCAGGAAGCGGTCCTGGTCGAACTCGGGAGCGAAGGACACCTCCAGCAACTCGCCCAGTTCCGAAGCGAGGCCGATGATGCCGTGCTGGAGGCGGACATCCACGACGCTGCGGATTTCGGACCACTCGAAGCGCAGCGCGGAAGCGCGGTAGTCGGTCAGGTTCATTGGGATTGTTCCTTGGCGGCGCGGACGGCGCGGGCCTTCTTCCCCTGCTGGGTTTTGAAGGCGTCCGGGCGGCGGAATTTGTGGCGGCAACAGGCCGTGCGGATGTTCGCGGGGGAGCGGTCGAAGATCTTCGCGATGTCCTCGACCGGGGCGCCCGTCTCCCACATCATCTTCAGCGTGGCGAGGTTGTACCGGGCGCCCATGTCAGTCCCGAATGGCGGGCGGGATGTAATCGCGGTCACACCCCGGCTGGACGCAGCGGCAAATCCCCAGGCCCAGCATGATGGCGTCCATCTGGTATTTCAGAAGGTGGACGCCGTTGGGGTCGTTGAAGACGTTGGTGACTTCGTGGTCGGCGTTGACCGTGTTGACCACCGCCTCGCTGGCGTGGCCGCTGTCCGGGGTCTCGAACGGGCTGTCGATTGCCACCACCCGGACCAGCTTGCCGCCCAGAGCCTGGACGGTGGCGCCTTCGTCCGGGAAGCGGCAGTCCGAGGCGACCACCCGTTGGTGTTTGCGGGCCTGCTGGAGGAAGGCTTCAATCCAGACGCCATCGAAGTTGTTGCGGAACGCCTCGGTGCCGACCACCTGCATGATCTTGCGCGGGGTGAAGTGCGGGTAGCGGTCGAGGATTGTTTCCTTCAGCGCCCGGTCGGACATCTCGGCGTCGGTCAGCCCGAAGACTGTCTTGCAAACCTGCCGGAGCGGGTCGGCGAACCCGATCTTGACGAAGCCGTATTGGGAGACGAGATGGTTGGCGGCGGTGTCCTTGCCGGCCCCGGCCTTGCCGTTCAGGCCGATGATGAGCGGGGTGTTCATGGAACCTCTCAGTGAATGGAGAGGTTCCCTTTATGAAACTCGGAACTCAGCAAGTCTCAACCAGAGCGGTTAGTGATGCGGCGGTAATGCTGCGCCTTGGTAGTGGCTCTTGGACACGCACGGGATACGCGACACCCATCCAAACCCAGGATTCCCTTGGGTTTGGCTGTCCATTTTGAGGTTGTGAAGTCTACATAAGTAATTGAAATAACTACAATCTTATAACGATGGCATTGTAGAGGTCAGGAGTTCGATCCTCCTTGGCTCCACCAACATCCTCAAGGGGTTACGTTAGCGCGTAGCCCCTTTTGGCTGACCCGGTGGCGCGCAGCTAGCGCGCGCCGTGGTTGATGATAGGATTTGGCGGGAACAGCGTCACGCGCGCCGCCAAGTCCACGAAGTACGTTTCAGTAGCCCGGAGCGCGCCCGCCAGCGCCTCCGGGTTTTCTTTTGCGCACTGTTCGGTTGTTCTGTACCCGCTGCTGCGCCCAAGCCAACCGGCAACTTCCCAAACCGGCACGCCCCGAATGCGAAGCTTCGTCGCCGTCGTGTGACGGATCGTGTAGGGCGTGACGTCCTTGCCCAATCCGGCTTTGTCCCGCGCCCGGTTGAAGGCGCGCCCGATGCCCCCTGCACAGGCCGACCGAAGGAACTCACCGCTGGGCCGGGTGGCGGCCCGTCCAGCGTGGTCAACAGCGTGTCGCACAGGGGAAGCGTTGGGTTTCGTTTTTTGGCCTGCCGCGTCCCGATGGGCTGCAAGCGGATCGTGCGGCGGCGCGTGTCGATCGGCTCGGTGGTCAGCTTCAGGAGCGCGTTCGGACGGGCCGTCGTGCCCGCCGCCAGCATCAGATAGATGATGAGGCGTTCAGCGAATTTCCACCACGACCGCAGACGCTATCAGTGGAAGCGTGAAGTGCGAACAAACCGCTGTCGCGAGGGTCGCGTCGGACACGCCGCGCCTCCCGGTTGCCACAGGCCCGCCCTTTGCGCGTCAACGTCCTTGACGGCGCCTTCGCTCTGTTTTATCAATCTCTGATTGATAATGGCGAGTTTGATTTTCGGAAACGGGCGGCTCCGATGCGTCTTGTTCTGACGACAGACCTCGTGGGTAGGCGATGAGCGTTCCAGCGAAAACAACAGTCTACGCGCACTCTGTCCCTGGGCAGGACGAAACCGTTTGGGAGCCGCTGCCGATTCACCTGGGAAACGTGGCGGAGCGGGCGGGCGGGTTTGCCGAGCCGTTCGGCGGGCGGGAGTTGGCGTGGGCCATGGGCGCGTTGCACGACATCGGCAAGGCTGTGGAGGCGTTCCAGGCCTACATCCGTGGGCAGGGGCCGAGCGTGGATCATTCCACCGCCGGGGCCGTGCTTGCGGTGGGGCGATACCCGGCGCCGTTCGGGCGGATGATGGCCTATGGGATCGCGGGCCATCACGCCGGGTTGGCCAACGGCGCCGTCGCGGGCGGCGGCTTGTCGTCGCTGAAGGATCGGCTGGCCGCCGGGGCGGCCAACCCCCTGCCAGCGCGCTGTCTGACGCCCGACCTCGACATCGCGCCGTTGGCGGTCGCCCTAGCCGGGCCGGTGTTGTCCGACGGGTTCACGCATGAATTTTCCGTCCCCTTCCTCATGCGGATGCTTTTTTCCTGTCTCATTGACGCCGACCGGCTGGCGACGGAGGAATTCTACGCCGAACGACGCGGCGAGACGGTTGAGCGGGGGTGCGCGCTCACCGTCGCCGATCTGCGCGACCGGCTGAACGCGCATCTGGGCCAATTCGACGGGCGAAGCGGGGCGGTTGACGCGTTGCGGGCGGAGGTGCTGGCGGCGGTGCGGGCGAGGGCGGGCGACGAGCCGGGGCTGTTCTCGCTGACGGTCCCGACCGGCGGCGGCAAGACCCTGTCGTCGCTGGCCTTCGCCTTGGATCACGCGGTTCGGCATGGGTTGCGCCGGGTCATCTATGTGATCCCCTTCACCTCCGTCGTCGAACAGACGGCGGCGGTGTTCCGCGAGGCGTTGGGCAGCGACGACGCCGTTCTGGAACACCACAGCGGTTTTGATTTTGGAGCGGCGACAGGCGGCGCGCCCGACGATGAGGGCCTGGACGGCGCCCGCAAGCTGCGGCTCGCCGCCGAAAACTGGGACCGGCCGGTGGTCGTCACCACCGCCGTGCAGTTCTTCGAGAGTCTGTTCTCCAACCGCCCGTCGGCCTGCCGGAAGCTGCACGCCATCGCCGGATCGGTGGTGATCCTGGACGAGGCGCAAACCCTGCCGCTGCCGATGCTGCGGCCCTGCCTGGAGACGCTGCGCGAATTGGCGCGCGGCTACCGCAGTTCGGTGGTGCTGTGCACGGCGACCCAACCGGCGGTGACGGTGGAGGCCGGCTTCAAGAACGGGTTGGACAAGGTGCGGGAACTGGCCCCCAACCCGCCGGACTTGTACCGCCGCTTGAAACGGGTGACGGTCAGCGCCATCGCCGAACCATTGTCCGACGCGGCGCTGGCCGACCGGCTGCTGGCGGAACGACAGGTCTTATGCATCGTCAACAGCCGCCGACACGCGCGCGATCTGCACCGGCGAATCAAGGAGGCCGATGACAAGGCCAGGCACCTGTCCACCTGCCTGTGCGCCAAACACCGGCGCGCGGAACTGGCGGCCATCCGTCAGGACGTCAAAGATGGCAAGATCGTCCGGCTGGTGTCGACCTCCCTGGTCGAGGCTGGGGTGGATTTCAGCTTTCCCGCCGTCTACCGGGCGATGGCGGGCCTCGATTCCATCGCCCAGGCGGCGGGCCGCTGCAACCGGAACGGCGAGTTGCCGGAGTTGGGCCGCGTTTTCGTCTTCAACAGCCCGGACGAGGAAGGCCACCGGCCACCGGCGGAATTGGCCCTGTTCGCCCAAACCGCCGCCAGCGTGCTGCGCGCCCACGACGACCCGCTGGCGCTCGACACGCTGCGCGCCTACTTCCAGCGGGTGTATTGGCTGCGCGGCGACGAGGATTTGGACGCCGCCCTGGTGGGGGAGGGGGCGGGCGCGATCCGTGGCATCCTGAACGCCCTGCATCTTCATCGACGCAAGCACGACTTCCCCTTCGCCGACATCGCCAAGGCCTTTCGGATCATCGAATCGCCGCTGGTCCCGGTGATCGTTCCCTACCGACCGGTCGGAGAAGCGGACGCTGTTCCCCGTCTGCTCGACGCCCTGCGCCATGCGCCAGCGGAGAAGACCGGGGGCATCGCCCGCGCCCTGCAACCCTATCTGGTCCAGATTCCCCGCTCGGCCCGCGCCACCCTGCTGAAGGCCGGGGCGGCGGAGTGCGTCCGCAGCGGCGAGTTCGGCGACCAGTTCGTCGCCCTGGTCAACACCGACCTCTACCAGCCCGACGTCGGGCTGGATTGGGAGGATCCAACCTTCCGGCGGTTTGAAACCAACATTTTTTGAGGGAGAGTCATGGCCTACGGCGTGAAACTTCACGTGTGGGGCGACCGCGCTTGCTTCACCCGGCCGGAAATGAAGGTCGAGCGGGTGTCTTACGACGTCATGACGCCGTCGGCGGCGCGCGGCATCCTGGAGGCGATTCATTGGAAACCGGCGATCCGCTGGACCATCGACGCCATCGAGGTGCTGAAGCCGATCCGCTTCCAGTCGATCCGCCGCAACGAGGTCGGGGCGCGCGTGCCCGCCGCCGCCGTGCGCAAGGCGATGAAGGCCGACGCGGTTCAGGAGTTGCGCATGGTGGCGGAGGAGAACCGGCAGCAGCGCGCGGCGACATTCCTGATTGACGTCGCCTATGTCATCCACGCGCATTTCGCGCTGACGGATCGCGCTGGACCGGGCGACAACGAGGCGAAACATCAGTCGATGTTCAACCGCCGCGCGGCGGCTGGCCAGTGTTTCCAACAGCCCTGTCTTGGGGTGCGGGAGTTTCCGGCGCATTTCGCCCTGCTGGAGGACGGCGCCGCGCCAGCGTCGGACTTGCCCGCCGACCAGCGCGACCGCGATCTCGGCTGGATGCTGCTCGACATCGACCACGCGAACGACATGACGCCGCTCTTCTTCCGGGCGGCGTTGCGCGACGGCGTGATGGCGCCGCCGCCACGGGATTCGGTGGAGGTGCGGTCATGACCGTCCTCGCCGCGCTGAACAGCTATTACGAGCGGCTCGCCGACCGTGGCGAGGCGCCGCCCTTCGGCTATTCGACCGAACGGATCGCCCACGTCATCGTGCTGGCCCCCGATGGCGAGCCGCAGGAAATCCTGCCCTGGCAAAGCCTGTCGGGGAAAAAGCCGGAACCGCGCCCCACGGCGGCGCCGCAATCCTTCAAACGTCCGGGGACCACGCCGCGCTCCTTCTTCCTGTGGGACAACGGCAAGTTCGTGCTTGGCCTTGGGGTGGACAAGGCGACCCGACAGCGGGTGCCCCATGCCGCCAACCACGCGGCGTTCCAGGAGCTGCACCGCCGCCTGCTGGCCGGAACGGAGGACGCTGGGCTTCTCGCCCTGCTGCGCTTTCTCGACGTCTGGTCGGCGGACCGCTTCGACGCCTGCGGCTTCACCGACGCGATGCTGGAGCAGAACTTCATGTTCATGCTCGCTGGCGACACGACCGACGCCGGGCAGCCGCGTTTCCTGCACGACCGTCCCGCCGCCCGGCGGATTTGGGAGCGCGCGGTGGCCGAGGGGGCCGGGGTGGAGGGGCTTTGTCTGGTGACGGGAACGCGCCAGCCGATCGCCCGCCTGCACCCGGCGATCAAGGGGGTGATGGACGCCCAGAGTTCCGGCGCCTCCATCGTCTCCTTCAACAACGACGCCTTCACCTCCTACGGCAAGGAGCAGGGGCTGAACGCGCCGGTGTCGGAGGCGGCGGCCTTCGGGTATGGCGCGGCCCTGAACGCGCTGCTGGCGCGCGGCAGCGGCAACCGGCTGACCATTGGCGACGCCACCACGGTGTTCTGGGCCGACGCCTCCGGCGGCGAATCGTCCGCCCGCAAGGCGGAGTCGCTGTTCCACCACATGCTCAGTCCGCCGTCCGCCGAGGACGCCGACGAGGCGCAGGCGATCCGCAACGCCCTGCTTCCGGTCAGCGAGGGGCGCCCGGTCCGGGAGATCGCGCCGGAACTGGACGAGCGGACGCGGTTTTGCGTGTTGGGCCTGTCGCCGAACATCGCCCGGCTGTCGGTGCGCTTCTGGCTGGAGGACAGCTTCGCGGCCATCGCCGAACGCGTCGGCCTCCATTGGCGGGATCTGCGGATCGAGCCGTCGCCCTGGCGCAGCGCGCCAGCGGTCTGGATGCTGCTGCGCGAAACCGCCGCGCTGAACAAGACCGAAAACATCGCGCCGCAACTGGCCGGGGAGGTGATGCGCGCCATCCTGACCGGCGGCCGTTACCCCCGCAGCCTGTTGGCGGCGGTCATCACCCGCATGCGTGCGGGCGACCCGGTGAACGGCGTCAAGGCCGCGATCTGCCGGGCCTGCCTGAACCGCGACTCCCGCCTGGGAGCGAAGACCAAGGAGGAGACACCCGTGAGCCTGAACCGAGACGAGGCGAACGCGGCCTACCGGATGGGCCGTCTGTTCGCCGTGCTGGAGGGCGCCCAGCGGGCGGCCCTGGGGGATGTGAACGCCAGCATCCGCGACCGTTATTTCGGCGCCGCGTCGGCCACCCCGGCCAGCGTCTTCCCCATGCTGCTGCGCAACAGCAACCATCATCTCGCGGTGCTGCGCAAGGGCGACAAGCCCCGCCTGGGCGGCTGGTTCGAGGGGGAAATCGGCCAGATTCTGGGCGGCCTGGACAGCGGGTTCCCGCGTTCGCTGCGCCTGGAGGAGCAGGGGCGATTCGCCATCGGCTACTACCATCAGCGCTATTCCGGCAAAGCCGCCGCCGCCACCGAACAGACCGTGTCCGAGGATTGATCCATGCCCGTGATTCAGAACCGCTATGAATTCGTCTATCTGTTCGACGTCACCAACGGCAACCCGAACGGCGACCCCGACGCGGGCAACCTGCCGCGCCTGGACCCGGAAACCAACAAGGGGCTGGTGACGGACGTTTGCCTGAAGCGGAAGATCCGCAACTTCGCCGCGCTCAGCCGCGACGGCGATCCGCGCTATGGCATCTATGTCCAGGAAGGGGCGATCCTGAACGAAAAGCACCGGGCCGCCTACCGCGCCATCCGCCCGGACGACAAGGAGGTCGAGGGCGCGAAAAAGCTGTCGCCCAAGGAGACGGAGGAAAAGGCCGTCCGCCAATTCATGTGCGACAACTTCTTCGACGTCCGCAGCTTCGGCGCGGTGATGAGCACCAGCATCAATTGCGGGCAGGTGCGCGGGCCGGTCCAACTGTCCTTCGCCCATTCGGTGGAGCCGGTCCTGCCGCTGGAGATTTCGATCACCCGCATGGCCGCCACCTCGGAAAAGGAGGCGAAGGAGCGCAAGGACGGCGACCCGGTGGATGATGGGCGCCGCGACAACCGCACCATGGGGCGCAAGCACATCGTCCCGTATGGCCTGTATCGTTGCCATGGCTACATCTCCGCCAAGCTGGCGGAGGGAACCGGCTTCGACGACGACGATCTGGATCTGCTGTGGACCGCGCTGGAGGGCATGTTCGACCATGACCGCTCCGCCGCCCGTGGCGAGATGGCGGGCCGCAAGCTGGTCCTGTTCCGCCACGACTGCGCGCTCGGCAACGCCCCCGCCCATCGCCTGTTCGACCTTGTCACCGTGACCCGGCGTTTCCAGGGCGAGGATTACGAGCTGGACAGCCCCGGCGTCGGCAATCTGCCGCCCGCTCGGCGCTTTTCGGATTACCGCATCGCCCTGGACGCGGACCATGTGCCCGCCGGGGTGACGATGATCGAGCGGTTCTGATCGGGCTGGGCGGCGCGCCAGCGGAAACGGCATGGGAGGGGCGGAGGATCATGGACGACGATGACGATCTGCTCCCCCTGTCGGCCTTGCAGCATCATCTGTTTTGCCCGCGCCAATGCGCCCTGATCCATGTCGAGCGGCAATGGCGGGAGAACGCCTTCACCGTCGAGGGGCGCTTGCTGCACGATTTTGTGGACGCGGGCGGTCGGGATCGGCGGGGAGCCGTTCGCACGGTGCGCTCGATGCCGTTGCGGTCGCGGCGGCTCGGCCTTGCCGGCGTCGCCGATCTGGTCGAGTTGCACGGCCCCGGCCAGCGGCCTTACCCGGTCGAATACAAACGCGGTCGTCCGAAAGCCCACCGGGCCGACGAGGTGCAGCTTTGCGCCCAGGCCATGTGTCTGGAGGAGATGTTCCGCACGGACATCGCCGAGGGCGCTCTCTTTTACGGGGAGAACCGGCGGCGCGTCGTGATTCCCCTCGACGATGAATTGCGGGCGTTGACGGAGCGAACGGCGACCGCCGTCCGCGTCATGATCGAATCCGGCGACACCCCGCCGCCGGTGTACGAGCTGGCCAAATGCCGGAATTGTTCGATGCTCGAACTTTGCCGCCCGCGTCGGCTGGCTCGCCCGCCCCCGGTGGCCGACTGGCTCGCCCGGCAGTTGGACGACGAGGACGCCCCAACGCCGCCCGCCGACCCTGGAAACGCCAACGAAGGAGCCTCCTGATCCCATGCGCCAGCATTTGAACACGATGTTCGTCACGACCGAAGGCGCGTGGCTGGTCAAGGACGGGGCCAACATCGTTGTGGAGGTGGAACGGCGGGAGATCGGCCGCGTTCCCATGCACATGATGGGCGGCGTCGTCTGTTTCGGTCGGGTCGGCATGTCGCCGCCGCTGATGGGGGCCTGCGCCGAGGCCGGGGTGGCGGTGTCCTTCCTGACCGAGCACGGCAAGTTCCTGGCGCGGGTGGAAGGACCGTGCCGTGGAAATGTTCTGTTGCGTCGGCGCCAATATCGGGTGGCGGACGATCCCGACGCCGGTCTCGCCATCGTCCGCGCCATCGTGGCGGCGAAGGCGGCGAATCAGCGCGCGGTGTTGCGGCGCGCGTTGCGGGACCATGGGGCGTCGATGGCGGAGGACAACCGCGCGGCGTTGGACGATGCGCAGCGTCGGCTGGGCGACGCCGCCCGCCGGGTGATGGAGGCGGCCAGCATCGACGCCGCGCGCGGTCACGAGGGGGATGCCGCGAGCGCCTATTTCGGCGTGTTCGATCATCTGATCCGCCGCGACGACGACGCGTTTCGTTTCCGTGGCCGCAGCCGCCGCCCGCCGTTGGACGCCTGCAACGCCTTGCTGTCGTTTCTGTACGCCATGGTCGGCCATGACTGCCGTTCGGCGTTGGAGTCCGTCGGGCTGGATCCGCAGGTCGGTTTCCTGCACCGCGACCGACCCGGACGCGCCGGTCTGGCGCTTGATCTGATGGAGGAGTTCCGCCCGGTGTTGGCCGACCGCGTCGCCCTCACCCTCATCAACCGTCAGCAAATCGGACCGAAGGATTTCACTCATATGGAGGGCGGCGCCGTTCTGCTGCGCGATGACGCCCGCAAGACGGTTCTGGCGGCCTACCAGGAGCGCAAAAAGGACGAGATCACCCACCCGTTCCTGAACGAAAAACTCAGCTTGGGGCTGGTTCCCCACATCCAGGCGCAGTTGCTGGCCCGCCATTTGCGCGGCGATCTGGATGGCTATCCGCCATTCATCTGGAAATGACCAACCATGCTGATGCTGATTACCTATGACGTCAGCACCCAGGACTCGGCGGGGCGCCGCCGTTTGCGCCGGGTTGCGAAAGCTTGCCTGGATTTCGGCCAGCGTGTTCAATGCTCCGTGTTCGAGTGCGAGGTTGATCCCGCGCAATGGACCGCGCTGCGCGCCCGCCTGATCGGTGAAATCGACCCGACCGCCGACAGCCTGCGCTTCTACCGTCTTGGCGCCAACGCCAACCGCCGCATCGAACATGTCGGCGCGAAGCCGACCTTGGATCTCGACGGAACCCTGGTCTTCTGAACGCGCGCGAACCCCAAGCGAACAGAAAATGCCCAGGGGGTTCGCGCGGGAACATAGTCAATGGGTTGGCGGCGTTGGCGGCGCGACCAAAACCCGGCAGAATGGGTGCGTTCGGGTGATTCGCGCTCGGTCTGGGATTGTGGGTTCTTAAACAAGTGGATATTGATTGGCAGTCGCCCCCTTCACGGGGGCGTGGATTGAAACTCCGGCGCCGTGCCGCCGGGAACGACGGCGTCGGTGGTCGCCCCCTTCACGGGGGCGTGGATTGAAACGTCTGCATCAAGATCGCGCCTCGAAGATCGGAGGGTCGCCCCCTTCACGGGGGCGTGGATTGAAACTGTGGCGCGTCCGTATTCTTTTCGACCATGGCGAAAGGTCGCCCCCTTCACGGGGGCGTGGATTGAAACACAATTGATTTCGGCGTTCTCCGCTCCACCCTGTCGTCGCCCCCTTCACGGGGGCGTGGATTGAAACCCCCAATTCCTGCCTTACGATCCGCCCCAGCAGCCGTCGCCCCCTTCACGGGGGCGTGGATTGAAACTTCCGTCAAGCGGCGGATACTTAGCCAACGCTTGTCGCCCCCTTCACGGGGGCGTGGATTGAAACCGGCGCAAGTCCAGTTTATCCATTTGGCAGCCTTTAGTCGCCCCCTTCACGGGGGCGTGGATTGAAACCGGGATCACGCGGGAACAGGGCGATAACCTGTCCAGTCGCCCCCTTCACGGGGGCGTGGATTGAAACCTTGGGCAAACTCGTCCTCGTTGATCCTGTGCGTCGCGTCGCCCCCTTCACGGGGGCGTGGATTGAAACCAATGGCGGTCAGAAGAGTCCGTTGCGATCCGCGTGTCGCCCCCTTCACGGGGGCGTGGATTGAAACCCCATAGCATCCCGAAAGCCATCAAGTTGCGGTTGGGTCGCCCCCTTCACGGGGGCGTGGATTGAAACGGTGAGCTGTATCACAGCATCCGTAAGGTACGAGCTGTCGCCCCCTTCACGGGGGCGTGGATTGAAACGGTTTTTTATTTGATTGACGCGCGGCTTTGTTGGCGTCGCCCCCTTCACGGGGGCGTGGATTGAAACCGCCTGATCGACGACGCGACGAACCTCTACAACGGTCGCCCCCTTCACGGGGGCGTGGATTGAAACTGCCCTTGCTCGCTATGCAGTATGGCAGATTAGCGTCGCCCCCTTCACGGGGGCGTGGATTGAAACATCCGTAACAACCCGCGCAATGCGGATTTTCTTGTCGCCCCCTTCACGGGGGCGTGGATTGAAACAATTGGCGCAGGTCGGCGTCCAGACGGGCGTCGGTCGCCCCCTTCACGGGGGCGTGGATTGAAACCACCTGCCGGGTTGGCTGGCGGCGCTAAACCTGTCGTCGCCCCCTTCACGGGGGCGTGGATTGAAACCATCGCGTTGACGTCGTGCCGCTGGAGGTTTTCCAAGTCGCCCCCTTCACGGGGGCGTGGATTGAAACAAAGCCGTGCAATATTCAGCATATCGCTCGTGGTCCGCGTCGCCCCCTTCACGGGGGCGTGGATTGAAACCCCTGCCCCACGCTTGCCGCTGAGGTTCGGGTCGGTCGCCCCCTTCACGGGGGCGTGGATTGAAACCTCCTGCGCCGCAAAATGGCGCGTCGGTCGGAGCGTCGCCCCCTTCACGGGGGCGTGGATTGAAACAGCCAGTGGTTGACCGCCAAGCAGAACAGAAAGTGTCGCCCCCTTCACGGGGGCGTGGATTGAAACTTCTTATCCATTGCCGCGCTCCTTGACGACGAAGGTCGCCCCCTTCACGGGGGCGTGGATTGAAACAAGCGGTTCGTGGAAGCGCTTGCCCCTCCTTGCGTGTCGCCCCCTTCACGGGGGCGTGGATTGAAACAGCGCCTTGGCGGAGTGATGATGAGCGACGACCTGTCGCCCCCTTCACGGGGGCGTGGATTGAAACTGTGATACAAAAGCGACTAATCCAGGCCGGGCGTGTCGCCCCCTTCACGGGGGCGTGGATTGAAACACGTCCGATCCGACACCGCCGAACGTCGGAGTAAGTCGCCCCCTTCACGGGGGCGTGGATTGAAACTGTCATATCTGGCTCCTCAGAACAGCGGCATAAGGTCGCCCCCTTCACGGGGGCGTGGATTGAAACCAGCAGGAACACTGATGATTGGCGCAAGATCAATGGTCGCCCCCTTCACGGGGGCGTGGATTGAAACGTCATCTTACCGGGTCTGCTTTACGAGATGGAGGGTCGCCCCCTTCACGGGGGCGTGGATTGAAACGAGGTCAGCGCGCCCACGGATGACTATTTTCGCGTGTCGCCCCCTTCACGGGGGCGTGGATTGAAACATCAAGGACCCGGTTCTGAAGACGGCCAACTGGTACGTCGCCCCCTTCACGGGGCAGGGCAATCGCTTGAACGGTTGTGCATTGAAGAAAGCCCTTCTCCCCTTGTGGGAGAAGGGTTGGGATGAGGGGTGCGGCCCAGCCCAACGGGGCTGGGAAGGTTCCTTTTCCCCCTCACCCCAACCCCTCTCCCGCGAGGGGAGAGGGGCTTATTCTGTCTTCGATGGTTCAAGCGATTGCCCTGCTTCACGGGGGCGTGGATTGAAACTGCCGGAGTCCGGCATCGGTCAGCATGGCGCGGCGGTCGCCCCCTTCACGGGGGGCGTGGATTGAAACCCCATGGTCCATGTATGCAACTGGGGGCACTGCACGAAAGTGATCAGATTGTCCGGGATGTGAGAGCGTACTCTGAACGTAAGCTTGGTTGCGCGTTATCGTCCCTTTCCGTGGTGACGAAAACGATCGGCCCATGCCCCGAAAATGGCGGAGGCCATCGGCTGGACGCCGACGGTCCTGCTGTCGTGGAAAGGCGCAAGATCTGTCACTCCTTCGTCTGGAGTGTTCACTTGGTCAAGCCACTGGGGGAAAACGTGTCCGTGAGGGCATTTGTTGGAATCATGGGGCAACGGAGGGCGCCTTCGGAACAACCGAATCAGCGCTTGCCCAGCGGCGCGACCCAACAGGCGGGGTTTTGGAAGGTCTGAGCAGGCCGTGCTTCACGCCGCAGAAATCGGAGGCCATCATTTTGGGGAAAGATCGCTCCAACATTCTCCTTTTTTGCGTGGAGCGCCGTTGGGCGGGCTATAGTTGGATGAACGTCCAACCGGGATGAGCCACCCTATGACTCCGTCGCAGAGCGTTTGCGTTCATGAGTTCCGCCAGATTCTCGTTTGGCCCTTCCGGCTGGTGGGTGGGCGGGCCGCCACCCCGCTTGGGTTGCGGGATGAGGCCGCCGAGGCGTTGCGACAGAGCGGTTGGACGGAGATCGACCATCTTCTGCGCCATCTCGACACGGCGGACGGCGGGCAGGCCGAATATCAGGAATATGTGTATTTCCACCCCTTCGTCCGTGATTTCCTGTTCGGAAAAAGGGAAAAATCCGACAGGAAATCCAAAGAAATCCGCCTGTTCCGTTGTTCGGACTATGTCGGGCTGGACGCGACGTTCGACCTTGACGCCGATGGCTTCACCGTCGAATTCCGGGTCGAGCGCGCCAATCTGTATCTGTTCGACGCGGGCATCGCCGTTCTGGCGCTGGAAATCGTCAATGGCGGCGCAGAGGGCGGCGACATCATCGTTGCGTGTCGCCATGAAACGATGCGGCTGAAACACGCCCAGATCATTCAGGAACGGCTGCGCCGCGCCTACCCGCCTTTTTGGAATCGCGAGACTGGAAAGGCCGGGTATATGGCGACGTCGGTGCGCTGGCGGCGCAAGGACGGCCAATGCAGCCCCGAACACCTGCCTCTGTCACAGGTCGACATGGTCGGCCCGACAGCAAACACCGGCGAGCCGCCGCTTGCCGGGCATTGGGCGGTGCTGCTGAAACCGCTGCTGTCCCCCGACGGAATCCGCATTCGCCAGGTGGTGGACGACCGCATTCCGCAAATGCTGTATCTGCGCGTGGACGATCCGGCGGCCATCGCGCGCGGCGACTGGGTGCGGCTGGCGATGTGCGACGAGGCCGGGGATCTGCCGCTGCCCTACGCCGAGGATTTCCTGGTCGATTTTGAGCAGCGGCATTGTTACGACCGCCATTGGATCAAGAACGGCTACGGCAGCCTGAACGTCGCCGCCGCGTCGCGCTATCTGTTTTCCGGCTATGGCTTCGTCGCCGTTGGCGGCGAGTCCAATTGGTTTTTCAAAAACATCCTGCCAACCCATGTCCGCCGCCATTATTTCCAATTGGCCCTGCTGGCCCAGTTCGAGCACGCGGCGTTGCTGGCCGAATCCCAGCGGTTGGCCGAGGCGGAGGGCGCGGCGGATGTGGAACGGGCGCTGAAGCGCGTTCTGGATTTCACCCAAAAATACTGGTTCGTCGATGTGTCCAATCAGCTTCAGGCGCGCGAGATGTACGCCCTGTGGCGCGCCCACCTCAACACCGAGGCGCTGCATCGCCAAGTGCGGGAGGAGGCGCGCGCCGCCGCCGATTATCAAGACGCCACCGAAAACCGCCGCGCCGCCGAGGCCACCACACGGTTGACCATCGCCGCGCTGCTGGTGGCGGTTCCGTCGCTGGCCACCGGCTTTCTCGGCATCAATTTGATTTCGTTCAAGGATGGCAAGCTCGAAGACTGGCCATTGGAAAGCTGGAGTTTGGCGTGGCAGGTGTTGGGTGCCGCGTTTGCAACGGTTCTGGGGTTGGCCGCGCTTGCTTGGCTGTTGGCCGGGGTGTTTAAGTGGGCGCGGCGGTTGGAGCAGCGATGGCGATGACAAGTTTGGCCTTCTTCCTGGGCGGTCGCGATCTGGAGATGGTGGAGATCGCCCGGTTGATCCGCGATCACGCGCCCGACGCGCCGTTGTTTGACGCGGGTCTCGCCTGGGGGGCCAAGGCGTCGGATTACGCTGACGCGATCCAGACCGCCGCCGCGTCGGGCCGCTGTCCGGTGCTGGTGGAGTTGGCGGTGGACATGCCCCTGCCGACGGGGGCGGTGATCGTCGATCACCATGGCGACGCGGCGGGGGCGGAGCGTCCGACCTCTCTGCATCAGATTTTCGCGCTGCTGGGTTTGCCCGCCGCCGCCTGGACCCGGCGGATGGCGCTGGTGGCGGCCAACGACCGGGGCCACATCCGGGAAATGCGCGCCATCGGGGCCACGGCGGCGGAGATCGCCGCCATCCGCCGCGACGACCGCGCCGCCCAAGGCGTGACGGCGGACATGGAGGCGGCGGGGGAACGCGCCGTCGCCGCGCTGGAATCCGTTTTGGATGGCCGCGCCCGTCTGGCCCGGCTGCCGCACGCCGTCTGCGCGGTGGTGACGGATCGCCTGGACCCCGACGACCAGCGCCCGCTGATCGTGCTGTCGCCGGGAGAAATCAACGTCTATGGCCCCGGCGCGGTGATCGCGGCGCTGGACCGCGCCTTTCCCGGCGGCTGGCGCGGCGGCGCCTTGCCCGCCTATGGCTTTTGGGGACACGCCGCCCCGCTGCCGGACGAACCCGCCCTGCTGCGCGCGGCAGCCGAGGGGCTGGGCGCGGCGTGACGGCGGCGAAACGCGCCGAACGAAAACCTCCCGCCCTCGGTCATTTTGCTTCCAACGGTGGAACGTCTCTGAACATCGGTCAGGGGCATGAGAACGGGATCATCGATCTGTTTCAATCCGCTTCCAATAGCGGAACGCCTTCAAACACGATGTGATGGCGCACATCGACCACATCGGTGTTTCAATCCGCTTCCAATAGCGGAACGTCTCCAGGGCAATCGGGTGAAGGCTTGAAATTCCTTCATTAGGAAATTCGTCATCCCCGCGAAGGCGGGGATCCAGAGTTCGCAGAGAGAATCTGACCGAAAAGCCTGGATCCCCGCCTTCGCGGGGATGACGGAAAATCCTCTATACAGGTTTATAACCCTTCACCCGATTGCCCTGGGAGCGTCTCCAAACTGTGTTGATGACGGAAAAATATCGTCACTTAAGTTTCAATCCGCTTCCAATAGCGGAACGCCTCCAAACCACGGATCTCGACGGCTCTCCCATGACCGAAGTTTCAATCCGCTTCCAATAGCGGAACGCCTTCAAACACCGCGTCCCGAATCAGACTGATCCCACTTTTATGTTTCAATCCGCTTCCAATAGCGGAACGCCTCCAAACATGACGCGATCCATCTGCGCGTCTCCTACGACGTTTCAATCCGCTTCCAATAGCGGAACGCCTCCAAACTTACCCTCCGCAACCCCTTGACGCAACAGCCATGTTTTCCACCCGTTTCCACAGGCTGCCCAAATCAACCCCGCATTTTGTCAAGGCCCACGCCGAAAAGACTCACGAAATCCATCCCACCCCCTTTACAATCAACGGATAATCGCATTTCCACAGGGTTCCCGCCATGCCCGACCCCGCCGACGGACTTGGTTTGTTCGCCCACATCACCCGGTTGGATCGGTTGGAAGCGGCGTGGGAAAAGGTGTTGGCCAACCATGGCGGGGCGGGCGGCGATGGGATGACGGTGGAGGAGTTTTCCATCGATCTGCCGACCCGGCTGGTGCGGCTGCAATTGGGGCTGGCGCACGGAACCTACCGCCCTGGTCGGCTGCGCCGCATCGACGTGGCCAAGGAGGATGGCGGAACCCGACCGCTGGCGATTCCGCCGGTGGTGGACCGGGTGGCGCAAACCGCCGTCGCCCAGGTGTTGACGCCGTTGCTCGACCCGCAGATGCACGAGGGCAGCTTCGCCTACCGTCCGGGCCGGTCGGTGGCGATGGCGGTGGCGCGGGTGGCCGAACACCGGCGCCAGGGCTTTGGCTGGGTGGTGGACGGCGACATCGAACGGTATTTTGAACGGGTTCCCCACGACCGGATGATGGCCTGCCTGGCCCGCGTGATCGACGATCAGCCTTTGCTCGACCTGATCGAACTGTGGTTGGAAAGCTTTTCCGAACTGGGGTTGGGCCTGCCGCAGGGCGCGCCGCTCAGCCCGCTGCTCGCCAACCTGTATCTGGACGGCGTTGACGACCAGATCGCCGCGCGCGGCGTCCGGCTGGTCCGCTTCGCCGATGATTTCCTGCTGATGTGCCGGAGCGAAGCGGCGGCGGAGGGCGCGCGCGACCGCATGGCGGCGCTGCTGGCCGACCACGGGCTGCGCCTGCACCCCGACAAGACCCGCATCGTGCCGTTCGAGCAGGGCTTTCGCTTTCTGGGGCATCTGTTCGTCCGTTCCCTGGTGGTCCGCCCGGTGGATGAGGAGTCCGCCGCCGATCTCACCCCGGACGAGGCGCTGCTGCTGGCCCGCCACCCCGCCGCCGCCGCGCCGGACGCCGCCGATTCCGCCCCGGAGCCGGACGCGGAGGATCGCGCCCCCGGCCTGCGCGTGCTGTACGTCACCCGCCGGGGCCGGACCCTGACCCGCCGCAACCAGGCCTTCGCGGTGACGGAGGACGGGGCGGAGCTGTTGGCGATTCCCCCCGCCCGCGTCGACCGCATCGAATTGGGGCCGGGCTGCGAGGCCGACGACGACGTGTTGCGCCACGCCCTGGCCCATGGCGTCGATGTGGCGCTGGTCGATGGCTGGGGCGACAGCGTGGGAACGCTGGAACGTCCGATCGGCCCGCGCGCCAGGCTGCATCTGGCCCAGGCCCGGCTGGCCATCGACCCCGACGCCCGGCTGGATCTGGCGCGGCGGATCGTCGATGGCCGGTTGCGCAACCAACGCGCCCTGCTGCGGCGGCTGAACCGCAAACGGGCCGACAGCGGCGTGACCGACGCCGCGCTGGCGCTGAACCGGCTGATCCGCAAACTGCCCGCCGCTGGCGACGTTCCGGCCCTGATGGGGCTGGAGGGCGCGGCGGCGGCGGCCTATTGGCCGGCGCTGGGCCGTTGCCTGGAACAGGGTTGGCGGTTGGACCGTCGCCGCCGCCGTCCGCCGCCCGATCCGGTCAATCTGGCGATTTCCTATCTGTCGGCCATGCTGCACCGCGATCTGGCCGCCTTCGTCGTCCGTCATGGGCTGCATCCCGGTTTTGGCGCCCTGCACAGCGCGCGCGACGGCGCGCAAGCCTGCGTGTCCGACCTGATCGAGGAGTTCCGGGCGCCGCTGGTCGAAGGCCTGGCGGTGTATCTGTTCAACAACCGCATCCTGTCCCGCGCCGATTTCCTGACCACCCCGGCTGGGGAGCCGGGGGCCGACGAGGGCGGCGCCGTCTGCCGGATTCAAGCGGCGGGCCGCGACCGGCTGATCCGGGGGTACGAGGGCTGGCTGGACCGCGCGGTCAAGGGGCCGTCGGGGCAAAAGATGCTGTGGCGCCGGGTGATGCAGGCGCAGGTCGTCGCCTACGCCCGCCACGCGCTGGGCGAGGCGCCCTATCAGCCCTTCACCCTGGATTATTGAACGCGCGCGGAGGGGGGAACGGCCATGCCGACGGCGGAGATGCTGATGGTGTTCTGTTACGACGTGACCGACGACAAACGCCGCCGCCGCGTCGCCCAGGCGTTGGAGGACGCCGCCGTGCGCGTGCAGAAAAGCGTCTTTGAAGCCCGCATGACCGAACGCGCCGCCAACCGTCTGGCCACGACGGTGGCCGCCCATCTGGCCCCGGGCGACAGCCTGCGCGTCTACGCCATCGGCGCCCACGGCCAAACCCGCTCCCGCAGCTACGGCGGCGCCCCGTTGGCCGAGGCGCAGGATTTTTATTTGCTGTAGCGGTCCGGGGCGCAACGGGGTTGGGAAGGAGCGTCACGCGCGGCGCCAACCCCTTCGCCGATGAATTCAACCCGCTTCCCATAGCGGAACAGGGCTGAACGCGCCCGGCCTCTTCGGTGGCGTCACCGCCGTCACGTTTCAATCCGCTTCCCATAGCGGAACAGCGCTGAACCGACCCGCAAGTTTGAGTATCCCGACGCTCTGCGGTTTCAATCCGCTTCCCATAGCGGAACAGCGCTGAACTTCATCATCTCGGACGGCCAGGATATGCACAGGTTTCAATCCGCTTCCCATAGCGGAACAGCGCTGAACGAAGTCTCCGCTGATGGTGGTCATCGTGACCGTTTCAATCCGCTTCCCATAGCGGAACAGCGCTGAACTCGAGAAGAGAACGCTTGGAAAATTTTGGAGTTTCAATCCGCTTCCCATAGCGGAACAGCGCTGAACGCAAGAAACTCTTCATCCCAATGCCAAGCCCTACAAAGTTTCAATCCGCTTCCCATAGCGGAACAGCGCTGAACTGGAAGCCTTCGGCACGGACACCGATGCTGCAGTTTCAATCCGCTTCCCATAGCGGAACAGCGCTGAACACCTGTCCAGTGCGATGAAGGCCTACCAGGAGAAGTTTCAATCCGCTTCCCATAGCGGAACAGCGCTGAACTCAGCCCTTCCGACTGGGCGTTCAGCGCCGTGGTTTCAATCCGCTTCCCATAGCGGAACAGCGCTGAACTTACCCTCTGCAAGTCCTTGACGCAACGATGGTGATTTTGGGTTATTTCCACAGGCCGCACGATCAACGCCGGAAATTTGTCAAGGGGTCCGACGAAAGGCTCTCACTTTATCAGGAATATCAGAACAAAATCAATAGATTGACTGATTTCCACAGGGTTCGCGTCGCCCCGCGCGGCGATTTCGTCATGGTCGGGGGCGTCGGGGGTGTGGCATGGTCGGCGGAAATGCGCGGGGCGCGGGTGGTGGCGGGATGAGGATCGCGGGATGCGGGAAGGGGACGACTCGGTGATCGACGGGGGCGATCCGATCAGCGCCCGGTTGGCGGCGTCGGCGGCGGTGGTTGGGCTGGACGATCTGCCGGAACGGTGGTTTCACGCCGACATCGTCGCCCATTGCCGACCGCCGCGCGGGTGGAGCGTCGGCGATCTGGTCAACGACCCCGCCTTTCCCGGACGGCTGCGCGGGGCGTGGGGACGGCAGTTGCTGACCACCGCGTCGGCGGCGGCGCGGCAGGGCGGCCCCTGTCCTTGGTCGCCGCCCTGCGCCTATGACCCGCTGTTCCGCGAACGCCCGGCCCTGAAGGGGTTGGAAACGCCCAAACCCTATGTCATCGCCGCCGATCCCGCGCCCGACGACCCCGACCGAATGGCGCTGCGCCTGACCCTGTTCGGCTTCGCCACTGATTGGCTGGAAAGCGCCGCCGACGCCTGGGTTCTGGCGCTGCGCGGCGGAGTCGGCATGCCCAACGGCCTGCACGCGGCGCTGGAGCCGCTGGACCGCCGCGTCACGATTCACGAGGGCCTGATCCCACCCCCGCCGCCCGCCGCCGTCCTTCTGCGCTTCGTCACGCCGCTGTGTCTGCGCCGGGGCGGGACGACGCATGGCGAAATGGCTTCTCTGTTCGCCAGCCTGGGCAACCGGCTGTCCGGCCTGTCCCGCTGGCAGGATTCGACGCTCGCCGCCGACTGGCGCGGCCTGAAGGACCACGCCGCCGCCCTGACCATCGACGCCGCCCCCCTGCGCCCCGTGACGTGGCGCCGTCACTCCGCCCGCCAAGGCGACGCCCCCATCCCCATGGAGGGCCTGCGCGGCCCCATCGCCCTATCCGGCGACCTCGCCCCCCTGTGGCCCCTGCTGACCCTGGGCGCCATCACCCACGCCGGCAGCCACGCCGCCCAAGGCCTGGGCCGCTACACGCTGGAACCGCTGGCGGTCTGAGCGGGATGAGGCAAGCGACAACGCCGCCCGTTTGGTTTCCATAGCGGCGGCGTTTCAAACCTCGCTGCCCGCCGTCGCCATAGGCCTTGGGTTTCAATCCGCTTTCCATGGCGGAACCGTCCCAAACGTCGCCGCTGACTGATCCCCGGGCGCCGCACAGTTTCAATCCGCTTCCCATAGCGGAACCGTCCCAAACACCTCGGCACGCAGCAGGTCGGTTTTGAACTGACCTTCGACGTTTCAATCCGCTTCCCATAGCGGAACCGTCCCAAACTAGATGCACCTGGTTGATTGGAACATTCGAGTTTCAATCCGCTTCCCATAGCGGAACCGTCCCAAACAACGCGAAATTGTGCAGCGGCTGTACTCGTTGGGTTTCAATCCGCTTCCCATAGCGGAACCGTCCCAAACTTACTCTCCACAACCCCTTGCCGCAACGGCAATATTCCCGCCCTGTTCCATAGGGTGAGCGTGCCAACGCCGCATTCTGTCAAGCCCGTGGTTGCAAAAACCTCGTCATCGCCTATTTTTTCCTTTTTTATCATAAGGTTGCCTGTTTTCCACAGGGTCTCGCGACGGCTGGGCGGGGGGCGCGACGGTGGTGTATGGATCCAGAATGTTCCGCCCGCTCCTAACGCTGTCGGCGCGCAACTTCTGATAGATCTTTGGCCCGCCGGGAATTTTCAGCATCGGCTGCGGGGACTGGTTGCGGCTTTCCCCCAGACGCGGATCGGCCATGCGCAACAGCGCCCGGATTTCGTCGCAATCGGCGAACGGTTTCCCCAGCGCCGCCGCCATGTGCGTTTCAAAGTGCTTCAGGCAGGCCGGAACATCCACCCCCTCCGCCTTGACGATGTCGGCCTTGAACTGGCCATAGCCCAAGCTGCGGGCGTGCCCCAGCGTGTGACGGAACGCGCCGCCCGGATGGCCGAAGCTGACCGCCCACAACAACGCGCCAAGCTCCACCGGCGTCAGATTGCGGTAAAGGATGTCGCCGGTGAAGCGGACGCCCGCCGGAAGAAAGCGCAAGACGCTTTCGACCGAGGTCTTTTCCCCCTTTGTCTCGTTGAAGCAGTCCAGGGATTCCACCGCCACGTTGCGCGCGGGATAGCGTTTGCGCCCGTTCAACCTTGTGTCGCTGTGGCTCCAATCCATTGGCGTGCCGGGACGCGACGCGCCGTCCGCCCAAGTCAGATAATAAGGGCTGAAGGACGGGCGCGGCGCCAGCAGCGTCACCCGCCGGGCCAGATTGGGACGGATCGCGGCGGCGGGTTGCGCGCTGCGGGCGAAGCCGACCGACACCCGGCTTTTAAACCCCCGCCCGGCGACGCCATCGACCTCCTCATCGACAAAGCCGAACAACGCCTCAGCGATGTCGAGCTTCACGCCATCGGCGTCGGTCGGGCGGTCCCGATGCGCCTCCGTCCGGCGCAACACGTCGGCGACGTCATAGCGGTGGGGCAGTTTGAACAGGCGGGTCAGGCCGATCCGCAGGGGCTTGCGGACTCTGTCCGGGGGCGTGGCGCCGGCAATGTCTTGCGCCGTGTCATCGGCGATGAAAAAGACCGGCACCCGCTTTCCGTCGCGAAACTGTGGTTCCCAATAGGCCCAGGAACCGACCGGCTCCCAGTTCTTTCCGCCTTCCGGCTTGCAATGGGCGGCCTGGAACGCTTCGATCTCCGGCGGCGTCAAGGCTATGGTGCGGATTTTTTTCCGGTAATCCTCCAGAACATATTCATTGCGCTTCCGCTGTTCGGTTTCCGGGCCGGAAAACACCAGGACGCCGCCCAATTGCCCCGAAGGGAGAAGCTGCGCCACCGTCTTTCTGAAGGACCGCCCCTGCGCGTTCCGTTCGGTGGTGGTCACGGGCGCGAATTTCACCTTACGGAGGGTTTCGGGGAAATGCGTGTATTTCTGATCGACGCCAAAGCCGCGCCACGCCTCGTCACTTGGGATGCGGGCCGCTTCCGTCGGCTCATCGGCCCATTCATCATCAGCCGGTTCAAGATGTTTCAGAACGGACTCGATCGATACCTGCCACCAGTTCACCTCCTCAAGCTGCCAAGCTTCGCCGACCCGCCGCAGCCATCCGGCCTTCACGGTCCCCGGTGTCAGCAGCGGCTTGAATTCGGGATGCTTGAAATCCCGCAAGGCGAAGCGGTGCCGACCGTTGATCGTGTCGCCGCGCAGCCGGGAAAAACCGATGATCTCCACCAGCGAGCGCAACGCGCCGCGCAGGCTGGCGCCGGGGATCGCGTAGCGGTCGCCCAGACGCACCGGCTCCAGAATGGTTTCGGTCGGCGCGCCTGGTTTGTCCGCCCGATAGGTCTGCGCGCCCGGTTGACCGAACAGAAACGGCGTTTCCGCCGTCCAATCAACGGTGATCCGACCGCTGCGCCGGTTGTCGGCGCGCGCGAACAAGGGGGATTTGGACGTCGCCAAACCCTTGTCGGGGCATTGCTCAATCACCGGCACGTCACTGGCCACCACGGTCTGATTCAGCGGCACAAAACGGTAAGGGGCGCTGCGCGGCGGGTTGGAGGTGTTTTCCGACGGCTCCGGCGCCGGAATGCTGGTGTAGACAATGGTCTGCGGCGTTGGCGCGGGCGGGTTCGACCGTTGGACGGCGGCGGTTGGGTGGTCGGCCAGCGTCACCCCAAACCAACCAAACCCCCGCGCCGCGCCATGGCCCAGCGTCAGGCCCATGTCCTGCACGTCCCGCAACAGCCGGTCGAACAGGTCTTCCGCGTCTTTGGGGATCGTTCCGTCGCCGCGCGGGGTCAGGCTCAGCGTCGCCTCGAACACCGGATCGACGAAGGCCTCCACCGCGAACAGCCCGCCGTCGATGGGGGCGGCGGAAAAACGGTCGAGCTTGACCGAGGTGAAGGTTTGCTTCACGCCGGGATCGACGACGCGGATGGAGTCCACCCCCAGCAGCCCGCGCCAGCCGGTGACGCCGAACAGTTGTTCGGTGGCGGTCAACGCCTCTTGCGGTGTGTGGACCCGGTCGCGGTCGTCCGCCCCGCCGTCCAGCCACGCCGCCCGCGCCCGCAACGCCCCCAGCAGGCTGGAGCCGGGAAGCGCCGGATGACCGGCGCCGTCCAGCAGCGGATGCAGAACATTCGCGTCCTCCGCCGCGCCGTCGGTCTTGGCCGGGCGGCGGGCGGAATCGAGGATCATGTAAGGCCCGTCGCCGGTCAGCCGCAGACGCAGGCGGCGGCGCTCGCCGGGCGGCTGCCAGGAAACGGCGGGCAGGGTGATCGCCTCCGGCTCTCCATCCCAGGGAACCAGCGTCGCTTTGACCTCGGTCAGGTGGACCCGGCCCTGTCCCTGTCGTCCGCCGCGCCCCAGCGCCACGCCGTCCGCGTCGGTCAGCGGGGCCAGGGCGGTGGCGACCTTCCGCAGCTCGTCGTCCAGCGCCGCCCCCGTCTCGTTGGTCAGCCAGCGGGCGTGAAAGGCGAAGATCGTGCCGGGCGGGATCATGTCGGCGTGAAACAGCTTGTGGTCGTCGGCGGTTCCGCTGGCCCGGTCGATGCGGGTGCGGGCGGCGACGACGCTGTGCTTCGGCCCGGCGGCGGGGCCGGTGACTTGATGGATGGCGCCGTAGATCCACAGGCGGCCCATGTCGCCGCCTTCGTGGTCGTTGTCGTTCACCCGCCCGAACAGTTCCTTGGCCAAATCACCCGCCAGCCGGGCGCGGAGCGCGCCCTTCAGCGAGGCGCCGGGAAGATAGGGAAAGCCCGCGCCGTCACGCTGAATCTCGCTCAGCAGGACCGGGACCGGCTCCGCCTTCCCCTGTTCGACGCGGGTCAAGTCGTCGTGGGGGGTGCGTTGACCGTTGCCCAGATGCAGGAGCGACAGGACGGTCAGGCTGCCCGTCAACTCCACATGATGCTTATGCATGGGCGCCGTCCTTGTCCGTCAGTTCCTGGCCGATCAACAACGCCGCGTGATCGACGACGTTCAAACGCACCGCCCCGAACCCGTTTTCCCGTCCGAAGGGGAAGCGTGTCCAATCGCGCTGGTCAAAGGGTGGCGCGGGCGGCAGCCCGTGGCGCAGCAGGTCGGCCACCCGATCCGCGCCGTTCCCCTCGCCCTGATGCTTCAGCAAAAACACCGACCCGGCGCGGGTCAGCACATAGGGCGCGTAACCGTCCATGCGCGCCGGGTAGCGCAGCGCCTGATAGCCGCCGACCAGCCGTTGATCGGCGAAATGGCGGATCAGGGTGAAGCCCAGCCTCCGCCAATAAGCCTGATAGTCGAGGACGTCCCCATCGCCGAGCGCCGCGTCGGTTTGCAGGGTCAAGGCCCACAGACCGCCCGGCAGGGATTCAGGCGGCGGAGCATCGACCGGCGTGACCAAGGCCGCCTTGGCGACGGCGCGGGTCTTGCCGATGCCGGGAAGCCCCTGCGCCAGATGCGCGATCAGACGCGCCAACGTCGCCGGATCCACACAGCCCGGGATCAGCCAACGGCTGACCCAATGATGCCCTTCGGGACGCACGGCGCTGTAGGAAAACAGCGCGCCGGTTTCGGTCTCGTGATCGTAGGCGGGGGCGCCGGTCTTGTCGTTGATGGCGGTTCGCGTGCGGCTGTCTCGGCGGAGGTCGGGGCCGACAAGCTTGAGGGCGTCCAGGATTTTGGCGCGATCATCCCGCTTCCAATCGGTGGCGAAAAAGGGCGGCCCCCAGCCGCCGGGCGGCAGGCTGTCGAGATCATCGGCCAGCAGCCGGTCGAGCACGCACAGCCGCTTCCCATCTTTGCACAGCGCCAACGACAGCGGCGGAACGGCGACCGGCTTTCCCCCCTTCGGTGAGGGAAAGGCATGGCCGACGTGGGTGCAGGCCAACTGGTCGGAGGTGACGCCAAGCTCGTCGATCCAACCCGCCAACGCGCCCTTCAGCACCGCGCCGGGAATGATCTCCGCGCTTTTGAACTGGTTGGCGGTGGAACGCTCGGAATCGACGACAAAAGGCCGGTCGAAGGCAAAGGCGACGTCGATGTGATGGGCGCAGGGTTGGGCGGCGACAGCATCGGGAGCGGCGGCGTCCGACAGCGCGATTTCCACCACCTCGCCAAAGCCCGAGGATTTGTTGGACCCGACGGCGCGGATCAGGCGGCGGACCTTGCTCATGGCCTCCAGAACATCCGCAGGGCCGGTGACGATGCCGGTGAAACGGACGACGCAACCCGGCGGGGCCGCCAGTTCGATGATTTGCAAATGCCCGTCGCGGGCGGCGCCGGTTCCGTCGCTGTCGATCGCCACGCGGGTGAAGAGCGCGGCGCCGCCTTTCTGCGCTTTGTCCTTTTCCACCAGAGCGGGGGCCGCCAGATCGGGGGCGACCAGATCGGGGATGTCCAGCGTCCGCCGGTTCGGGATGTTGTTCACGGCGCGGGTTTCCGCCGTGTCGGGCGCGTCCTCAGGCTTGGCGTCCCCCGTCCTGGATTTGTCGCCGAAGGCTTTCAGGGCGTCGTCGAACCCCGCCGTTTTCAGCGCGTCGCGGAACAGCCCCCGGATCAGGCTGCCAGGAATGATCGGGGCGTTATCGGCGTTGCGCGCCGGTTTGGCGTCGGCGAGCGTGGCGTTGACCGATGGACCGGGAATGAGGAAGGGGCTGCGCAGATCAATGGACAGGGTCCAGCGGGCGGGGGCGGTCATTGGGCGATGTTCCACAGGCTGAGGATCTGGTGGAGCGGAATCAGCGGATGGTCGTCCGCGCCCTCGGCGCCGGGAAACCCCTTGCGCAGGGTGTCGAGGGCCTCGTGGTTGACCGCGCCCTCATGGATCCGCCCGATCTGTTCGACGTGGTCGTCAAGATGGGCGCGCGCGCGCTCTGCTTGGCCGGTGGCGAACAGGCCCTTCGCCATCGCCTCGTAATGGATCCGATGCAGGGTGGAGCGCGGCAGACCGCCTTTCGGATCCTTGATCGTCGCCATGGCATCTTTAATGGCGCCCCATTCGGCGCCGTCGCAGCGAAAGACCCCGTGTGGAACGTCGCCAACCTTTCCATCAAGATCGAACAGCGGTCGCCGCAGCGCATCGGCATCCAGCCCAGGCAGATCAAAGCCGGTGACGACGCCGATCTGCACCCCGTTCATCAACCGGCCCTCGCCCTGTTTGGCCGTCTCGCCCAAATCCTTGACCAGCGTGGTCAAATCCTTGATCGGCGCCTTGTAGGGGGCGATCAGCATCCCGGCGGCGTGGGTCAGCTCACCCCAGCGGTCCCGGTCGTTCAAATGAGCCTGAATCACGCCCATCACCGCCCAGGCGCGCCAGGCGGGAAGCGCCCACATCACCTCATCCCCACCCCACAGCAGGGTTTCAAAACGCAGGCGCGGGAATGTCTCGCCATCCTTCTGAAAGGTCATGCCGGGAAGTTTAGCCAAATCGGTCAGGACCTTGTGCAGCAGGTTTTTCCGCTTGGCCTTGACCTCTTCGGAAAAAATCTTCAGATCCTTCGCCGTTTTGCCCAATTCCCCCCGCTTTTTGCCAAAGCTGTTTCCGTCCAGATAGATCAGGGCCATTTTGCCCGTCAACGCCTCCGGGATGCCATACGTCCGCTGTTCATCGGAGGTCGGCGCCAGTTCGGAAAAATCACTGGCGAAGCAGAGTTCTAGGGGTGGGAGGCCTGTCAGTTCCTGGTCGTAGAATTTCTGTTTGGCCTGCGCCCCAAAGTCGCGCCGACAACGCACGCTGTGGGACACCGGCTTGTCTTTCCGCACCACCCCAGGCTCAGTCGGGCGCACTCCATCCAGACCGCACACCACGCTGGTCGTGTCGGATTTTTTACCAGCGTCCTTGCGCGTCTTATCGCTGTAGAACGGCGGAGTGATGATGGTCGGTTGCTGAAACTGCCGCGTGTTGCAGCGGGCGACCAGACGGGTCAGGCGCTGGAGAAACCCGCGTCCATTGCGATCCTCCGGCGTTTCCAACGCCCATACATAGGTGAACAGCGACCAAGGCTCTTCAGCGCGCGGGGCGCTGTCGCGCAGCATGGTCTGCAAAAGTTCCTCAACAGCCTTCGTCCCCCCTGGCGATGGGGCGAAGCGGAACAACAGCTCCGAAGCGCCCGTCGCGATGGCGGCGACCTGAAGGTCGGGACGCTCCTTTTGCAGGCGCTGCTCAACCTGTTCGGGAAAGTGCAGCAAAATCAGGCTGCCGCCCCGGATGGTGCTGAGGTCGTTGGTGTCGAAAACGCTGTTGTCGAAATTGCATGCCACCACGCGCGCCAACAGCGCGCCCTCCAAACCATCATCACTGCTCATGGGCCGGTTGATCCTCGCAACGCCAGGTTCCAAAAGGGTGAAAGGTAATGAACGGCGGAACCAAGGCGCCGCCAAGACAGGCGTCAAACGCACACGCCTCAAAAGAATGCGCGCGGCATATTTTGCAATTTTACAGCATATTATTGAGAATAACTATCGCGAAAGATGATTCCCGCAGTGAGGCGCGTGGCTTAAAGCGGCGGCGTATACGATCCACGCCCGCCCTCGCCCGATTTGCCAGAGGCTCGCGAGCCTTCGTAGGGTGGTTTGGAGTCGCCCTGGAAAAGTGGAGAGCCTTCGGCCATGCGATGAGGGAGCGGCGCTTTTGGGTTTGCCTCTGTTTTTCTGAATTCAAGGTAATTTTCCTGATTTTGAAGTTTACCGGATGTCTGCTGAAGTCGAGCGTTGCGATCGGTCGCGTCCATCTGTCTGCAATCTGTATTTCCGTGAATGAAAGAGTGAAATTCCTATCGAATTGATCGTGAATTGTTCTTTCTGGTGATTGCTGATTATGTCCACCTTAATTCTGACATAATTCTTCGCCGAGAATGATTTGAGGTGTGGCGTCTTTGCACCCAAACCACTGTTCATTACGGAACGACAGAGGGGCTGCCAATGTTGACCAACCATGCAAGCGGGGAGGCGTCGCAGGCCATCGCCGCCGCGTTGAACGGCGCTCAACGCGGTTCGGCGGATGATCGGAGGGCGACGGGCGGCGCCGTCCCACGTCGCGCTTGCGCGTCCGCTGGTCTCGTGGGCCGCCGAGAGAGGGGCTGACGTCATGGCTTTGCTCTTCCGGTTCACTCTGCCGCTGCTGCTGGCGCTGGGCGTCGTCGGCTATGCGCTTTCTCCCTTGGCCGATCATCTTGTCGGGCGGTGGTTCGAGCGTGACGTCGAGTTGCGTTCGCAACTCATCTTCAACACGGTTCGCGAGACGGTCGCCGCCTTGGCCCATGACGGCAAACGTCAGGAGATTGAAGCGCTGTTCCGGCGAGTCTCGGAGGATGAGCGCGTGCTCGCCATGGGCCTCTGCGTGGGCGATCAGTTGGGGGCGATCTCCGGCAATTGGCCGACGGTGATCGGCTGTCCGGCCAGAGAGCCGGTCAGCGCGGAAAACCCGGCGACGGCGGCGCCGGTTTATCACAGCTATCAATTGCCTGGCGGCGCGGCGTTGCTCTCCTCGTTTCCGCTCGCCGTCGGGGTGGAGACGCCGGCGACGGTCATGATTCTGCATGACCTCAGCTTCATTGATCGACGGGGAACGGACATTCAGCTTTTCCTGGCCGGTCTGCTCGCTTTCGTCGGCGTGGTGGCGGCGGGGGTGACGGTGCTGGTCGCGCGCTTCACCCTTCGGCGCTGGGTTCGCTCGGTCCAGGAGATGCTGCACCCGCCAGCGCTCGGCGAACCGTCGGCCCGATCAATGCCGGAGATGGCGCCGGTCGCCGCCGAGATCCGCCAGCTTCTCCGGGATCTGGACGTGTCGCGCAGCACGGCGGACGGGGTGCGGATCGATTGGTCGCCGGACACGCTGCGCCGCATTCTCGACAATGACCTGCCCGACGCCGAGGTGATCGTGGTGTCGAACCGCGAACCTTACATCCACAACCAAGGGCCGGACGGCGCGATCACGATGCAGCGCCCGGCCAGCGGCGTGGTGACGGCGCTGGAGCCGATCACCCGGGCCTGCGCCGGCACCTGGATCGCCCATGGCAGCGGCGGCGCCGACCGGCAGACGGTGGACGAACATGACCACATCGCCGTGCCGCCCGACGCGCCAGCCTACACGCTGCGCCGCGTTTGGTTGAGCGAGGAGGAGGAGAATGGCTATTATTACGGACTTGCCAACGAAGGGCTTTGGCCGCTCTGCCATGTGTCCTTCGTCCGGCCAATCCTGCGGGACGCCGATTGGGCGCAGTATGTCGCGGTCAACCGCAAATTCGCCGACACGGTGATCGCCGAAGCGAAAACCGACAACCCGGTCGTTCTGGTCCAGGATTATCATCTGGCGCTGCTGCCGCGCATGGTGCGTGAACGGCTGCCCAACGCGATCATCATCACCTTTTGGCACATCCCCTGGCCCAACGCCGAACTGTTCAGCATTTTTCCCTGGCGGAAAGCTTTGCTTGACGGGCTTCTCGGCAGTTCGATCATCGGGTTCCACACACGGTTCCATTGCAGCAACTTCACCGAAACCGTGGACCGTTTCCTTGAGTGTCGCATCGACCGGGAGCACGCGACCATATCGGTCGGCGGCCACGCCTCCCTGGTCCGGCCCTATCCGATTTCCATCGAATGGCCGCCCACGCCATTGGAGGGACAGGCGCCGCCGCCGGATTGCCGGGCCGCCGTTCGGGCGCGCCATGGCCTGAAGCCGGACTCCATGCTGGCGGTTGGGGTCGAGCGGTTGGATTTCACCAAAGGCATCCCCGACCGTTTCGCCGCCGTGGAACTGTTTCTGGACGAACACCCCGAATGGGTCGGCCGCTTCACCTATCTTCAGGTGGCGGCGCCGTCCCGTGGCAAGCTTCCCGCCTATCAGGCCATTCAGGAGGAAACCACGGCGATGGCCAAGGCGATCAACGCTCGCTTCGCCGCCCGCTTCCCCGAGGCCGGGCAACCGCCCATTCTTCTGATCGCCCGCCACCATGAGCCGGGCGAGATTTTTGAATTGTTCCGCGCCGCCGACGTCTGCGTCGTCAGCAGCCTGCACGACGGCATGAACCTTGTCGCCAAGGAGTTCGTCGCCTCGCGCGACGACGAGGCTGGCGTTCTGGTTCTCAGCACCTTCGCGGGGGCGTCGCGCGAACTTCTGGAGGCGCTCATCGTCAACCCTTACGACACCAAGGGAATGGCGCAGGCGCTGAATCAGGCGCTTCACATGCCGCTTGAAGACCAGCGCGAGCGCATGGCGTTGATGCGCGGCATGGTTCGAGAAAACAATGTGTTCCGGTGGGCCGGGCGGATGCTGCTGGACGCGGCGCGCCTGCGCAAGCGCAACCGCATCGCCGATCTGGTCGGGGCGGTCGCCACAGAGGACGACGCGCCATGAGCGGCGCAGGACCCAAACCATGCCCGCCCGCCCTGATGGGCGATCATCCGGACGGTTTTCCCGCCGACCCGTGGGCCTTGTTCCTCGACATTGACGGCACCCTGCTGGATTTGGTCGACGACCCTAAATCCGTTCGGGCGGACGACGCGTTGCTCTCCCTGCTCGATCAGGCCGCGTCGCGGCTCGATGGCGCGATGGCGTTGGTGAGCGGACGCGACTTGACCGACATCGACCGCATCATGGCGCCGCGCCGTTATCCCGCCGCCGGAAGCCATGGCGTCGAGCTTCGCTGTTCGGGGAACGACAATTGGTCGAAGGGCGGCGACACCCTCGAACTCAGAGGATTGGCCGACGATCTCGACCGGCGGATCGGCGACGACGACGGCCCATGGATCGAGCGCAAATCCCGCTCGCTGGCCCTTCATTTCCGAGGGCGACCGAATGGGCGCCGCCTTGCCCTTGACCTCGCGCAAACGGCGTTGGCGCGGTTGGGGGACGGCTACCGCATCCTGCCGGGCAAGGATGTTTTCGAGGTCGCGCCCGCCACCGCCGACAAGGGAACGGCCATCGCGCGTTTCCTGGCCTGCCCGCCGTTTCTTGGCCGTCGCCCCATCTTTGTCGGGGACGACGTGACCGACGAGCATGGCTTCGCCGCCGTCAACAGCGCGGGGGGCCTGTCCATCCGCATCGGGGAATCCGTCGCCACCGAGGCCCGCTTCTCGCTGCCGACCCCCGCCGCTCTGCGCGCCTGGCTCTCCGATCTTTGTCTGACGGAGACGGGCCTACCTCCCGACCAGGAGATCACACAACCATGAACACGCTCAATCTCGGCGTCATCGGCAATGGTTCTGTCGCCGCTCTGATCGATGGCGGCGGCGCCATCGTTTGGTTCTGCATGCCGCGCCTCGACGGCGATCCGGTTTTTTGCGCGCTGCTGGACGGCGGGCGCGAGGCGCAACCCAAGCTCAGCGATCAAGGGCTGTTCGACCTGACTCTTGTTCAGCAGGTTCGGGCGGAACAGACGTATCTGCCGAACACCGCGATCTTGCGGACGGTGCTGACCGACGTCCTGGGCGGTTCGGTGGAAATCATCGACTTCGCTCCGCGTTTCACCAATCTGGAGCGCATGTTCCGACCGCCGATGCTGATCCGCCGCATCCGTCCGTTGGGCGGGCGTCCGCGCTTGCAGGTCCGCGTCCGTCCGCGCTTCGGGCATGGCGGCGAGGCGCCGCAGATCACGCGGGCGAGCCATCACATCCGCTATGTGTCCGGTTCGCAGACCTTGCGGCTGACGACCGACGCCCCGATCGCCTATGTTCTGGAGGAGCGGCCATTTCTGGTTGATCGTCCGATCAGTTTCCTTCTTGGGTCGGACGAGCGCATTCAAGGCGGGATTGAATCCACGGCGCGCGAATTTTACGAGCGGACGCTCGATTTCTGGCTGACCTGGGTGCGCTCGCTGTCGATTCCCTTTGAATGGCAAGAGGCGGTGATCCGCGCCGCGATCACCCTGAAGCTTTGCAATTTTGAGGAAACCGGGGCCATCGTCGCCGCCCTGACCACCTCGATCCCCGAGGCGCCCAAAACCCAGCGCACCTGGGATTACCGTTTCTGTTGGTTGCGCGACGCCTATTTCGTCATCCACGCCCTGAACCGGCTGGGCGTGACGCGCACCATGGAAGATTATCTGAAGTTCATCACCAACATCGTGGACGACACGGCGGAACGGGACCTGCACCCGGTCTATGGCATCACCCGAGGCGCCGACATCGAGGAGCGCACCGCGACCGATCTTTCCGGCTATCGCGGCGTCGGCCCGGTGCGGATCGGCAACCAAGCCTACCACCAGATCCAGAACGACGTGTATGGCAGCATCGTTCTGGCCTCCACCCACGCCTTTTTCGACACGCGTCTGGTGCGGTCGGGCAATGATGAATTGTTCGAGCAGCTTGAAACGCTGGGGAACAAGGCGGTCCTCGCCTTCGACCAGCCGGACGCCGGTCCGTGGGAATTGCGGACGAAGGCGCAGATCCACACCTTTTCCGCCGTGATGTGCTGGGCGGCGTGCAACCGTCTGTCCAAGATCGCCACGACGATCGGGCGGAGCGAACGCTCGGTCCATTGGCGCCGGGAAGCGGATCGCCTGCACGCGGAGATCTCCGCGCGCGCCTGGAATCCGACGTTGGGATCCTTCGTTTCCACGTTTGACGGGAGCGAGCTGGACGCGACGCTTCTTCTCTTGCACGAGTTTGATTTTCTGGAGGCCAACGACCCGCGCTTCGCCGCCACGGTGGACGCCATTGGCCGAACCTTGCGCCACGGCGATGTTCTGTACCGTTACATTGGCGAGGATGATTTCGGCCAACCGGAGACGGCCTTCGTCATCTGCGTGTTCTGGTACATCGACGCGCTGGCGGCGCTTGGTCAGCGTGAGGAGGCGCGCCGTTTGTTTGAAGCCATGCTCGCCCGCCGCAACCCGCTTGGCCTTCTGTCGGAGGACATCGACAGCCAAACCGGCGAGCTTTGGGGCAACTTCCCGCAAACCTATTCGATGGTGGGACTCATCAACTCCGCCATGCGCCTCAGCCGGAGTTGGGAGGAGGCTTTTTAGGGCGCCGTTCGGCTGAGCGACGATCATCCTGTCGCGGCGGCGGGCGGCGAACCACGCGCCGCCGCGATTTGGACGTTCAACGCGCTCAGAAGCGAATGAAGCGGTTGAGGAAACGGCCCAGCGGGCCGGTCAGGGTCAGGCCGCCGACGGTGGCGGTCACGCACAGGCAGCCTTCCCGGTCGGACACGGGGCTGTGTTCGATGGATGGATCGCCAACGGCGATGTCGCCGGGTTGGAACGCGCCGAATTCATCGGAAAAACCGCCTTCCAGCACCACGGTCAATTCAATGCCGCCGTGGGTGTGGCGCGGCACGCTGATCCCGCCCTTCATGCGGATCAACCGGGTGGTCGCCGACGGTCCCGCGTCGAGATCGACGAAGCTCATGCCCGGTTGCAGGAAACGCCAGGGCTGCTGGTCGAGCGATCCGCACAGATAGCCGCGCAGGGGTTCGGGCAACCGTCGGCACGCGCTGTTGGCCGGTTCCGCCACCGTCGGCGCCGTCATTGAGGCTGGGCGCGCGGCGGGGCGGCAGGGGGGGAGGGCGCTTTCCTCGCGGTCGATGCGGGCGAGCAAAGCGTCCAGGCAGCCGCAATCAAGCGGTTCCGGCTCCAGATCCTCCAGCAGAGCGCCGCCGACGGCCTCCATGTCCGTGACCAGACGACGGCAGCATGGGCAAAAGGCGAGGTGGGTGGCGACGACCAAAGACGCCCCTTCGCACAGGGCGCCGCCGGAATAGTCGATCAGCAGGGTGTCGCCCGGATGATGGCTGGGCAGACTCATGCAACAATCCTCATGCGACGATCCTCAAGCAACATCCCCTCACGCGTCGTCACGCAGCGCCCGGCGAAGGCGGTCCATAGCCAACCGCAAGCGTGACTTCACCGTGCCAAGCGGGATGCCATGCTCGGCGGAAATCAGGCTGTGCGGTTTGTCCTCGAAATAGGCCATCCGCAGCAACTCCGCCTGTTCAGGCGGCAACTCCTTCAAGGCGGCGCGCAGTCGGGCGTTGCCTTCGCGCGCCTCCACCCGGTGATCGGCGGCCTCGACCGGGTCGGGGATCAGGGCCGGATCGTTCGGGTCGATTTCCGGCCGCTGTTCGCGCCGCAGGGAATCGACCCGTTTGTTGCGGGCGATGGTGAACATCCAGGTGCTGGCCGACGCCTGAAGCGGGTCGTAGGTTTCAGCGCGGCGCCAGACCAACAGCATGACCTCCTGCACAAGCTCTTCGGCTGCGCCGGAGTCGCATCCCAACCGGCGCAGATAGGTCTTCAGACGCGGAGCAAAGTGGCCGAACAGCGCCCCGAACGCCAGACGATCCTGCTGGCGGCCAACGGCGACGAGCAGATCTTCCAGGCTGGGGGCCGGGTCGGCCATGGGGGTGTGCGTGTCTTGCATCCCCCCATTCAAGGCGAACAACCAAGCCCGCACAAGATGGGGATCGCCAGCATCCGCCGCCTCGCGCAGAATTTACCGGCCTTTTCCCGGTTTCAGCGTCGCGTCTCACCCCGTTTCCGCAGTCTCACCGTTGGTACGCGGCGCATGCGCGTGCGGATCACTTTTCAAATAGGGCGGACGCAAAAAATCTCCAACGCGGCGGAATCGCGCATCAGCGCGTTTTGCGGCGCCCGCCACCCTTGGAAAAGCACGGCGATTTGCGGTAGTGTCCGCCCGACACACCGAACACCAACGAGCAGTCGCACACGATGTTGCCCATCCGCGCCATCCGCCGCCCCCTTGGGGCCGTCCTGGTTCTCGCCGCGTCGCTGTCGGCGGTCGCCACGACCTCGGCCAGCGCCGCCGATCCGCGTCTTCTTGGCACCTTCAAGGACTGGAGCGCCTTCGCGTTCGAGGAGAGCGGCAAGAAGGTTTGCTACATCTCCAGCCAGCCCAAGAAAATGGAACCAAAGGCGGCCAAGCGTGGCGACGTCTATGTTCTGGTCACGCACCGCCCGGCGGAAAAAAGCCTGGACGTGGTCAGCGTCATCGTCGGCTACCCCCTCAAAAAGGGCAGCGAGATGATGGCCGATGTCGGCGGCAAGCCGTTCAAGCTGTTCACCGACGGTGAAACCGCCTGGGCGCGCGACACCGAAACCGACAAGGCCATGACCGCCGCCCTGCGCGACGCCAAGGCCAAGCCGATGGTCGTCAAGGGCGTCTCGGGGCGCGGCACCAAGACCACCGACACCTACAGCCTGGACGGCGTCACCCAGGCTTACGACGCGATCAACCAGGCCTGCGGCGTGAAGCGCTGAGCGCTTTTCCGGCGCGTCGCCGCTTGGAGCGTTGACGATGAACAAGGCCCTTCCCTCTGCGCGGGGGAAGGGCCTTTTCGTTTCTGGGGCGCGGGTCAGGCTTTGCGCGGACGCCCGCGCGGGCGTTTGGGTTTGGACGGCGGGGCGGCGGCGCGCTGATGGCGGCGCGGCGCGTCCAGCCGGTCATAGATCACGCGGGCCGGTCGCCCCACCTCAGGGTTGACGTCCAGCAGCATGGCTTCACCACGGACATAGGCCTTGAAGGCGGCGTAGACCGGGGCCACCCGGTCGGCGGCCCCGCTGGCCTCGAACCAGCCAAGCAAACGCTCGCCATAGCCGGTCTGTTCGGCCAAGCGCAGCAGACGTTCCAGGTCATCGGAAAAATCCATGTCCCCATGCTTCAACTCGCCGTCGAGCGCGGCGGTCAGATGGGTGGTGGCGGTCCCGAAATTGTCCTGGGCCAGTTCGATGGCCGCGTCCAGCAGCGCCAGACCGGAGGGGTGTATCCCCTCCAGCCCCGCGCGCAGCTCTTCCGCCTCCGCCGTCCGTCCGGTCAGCAGCCGCAACCAGGCCAGATTGCCATTGGCCTTGGCGACCCGTTCGCGCATGGCTGATTCTTTGTCGTCGGCGAAGCGTTCGATCAGCGCGTCATAGGCGGCGGTGGCCCCCGCCGGATCGCCCATTTCGCCGAGCGTGATCCCCTTGTTGACCATGGCCATGGCGACCTGTTCGCGCATGGCTGGTTCGGTGTCGTCGGCGAAGCGTTCGATCACCGCGTCATAGGCGGCGATTTCTCCCGCTGGGTCGCCCATTGCGCCGAGCGTGTACCCCTTGTTGACCATGGCCATGGCGACCTGTGCGCGCATGGCTGGTTCTTTGTCGTCGGCGAAGCGTTCGATCACCGCGTCATAGGCG
>NZ_JBMDKF010000060.1:0-2033 GCF_057809575.1 Azospirillum sp. FG154
GCCGCGCCCGATCCCGTCATCGTGATCTTGCCGTTCACCATCACATAGCCGCGATGGGCCAGCTTCAGCGCGTGGAAGGCGTTCTGCTCCACCATGAAGACCGTCATCTTCTGCTCGCGGTTGATCTCTTTGATGACCGCGAAGATTTGTTTGACGATCAGCGGGGCCAGGCCCAGCGAGGGTTCGTCCAGCAGCAGCAGGCGCGGTTGGCTCATCAGCGCCCGGCCGATGGCCAGCATCTGCTGCTCGCCGCCCGACATGGTGCCCGCCCGCTGGTTGATGCGCTCCTTCAGGCGGGGGAACAGGGTCAGCACCCGTTCCAACTCGCGGTCGAAGCTGCCCGGTTGGGCGACGATGGACCCCATTTGCAGATTTTCCAGCACGCTCATGCGCGGGAAAATCCGTCGGCCTTCCGGGCTTTGCGCGATGCCGCGCCGCACGATCTCGTGGGTCGGCAGGTCGGTGATGTCCTCGCCCTCGAAATGGACGCGGCCCTGGCGGGCGCGCGGGCTGCCGCACAGCGTCATCAGCAGGGTGGATTTCCCCGCCCCGTTGGCCCCGATCAACGAAACGATTTCGCCCGCGTTGATGTCGATGTCGATGCCCTTCAGGGCTTCGATCGCGCCGTAGAAGGTGTGGACGCCCGACACTTTGAGCATGGGTGTTGTGTCGCTCATGGCTTCAGGCCCCCTTCTGCGCGGCGGGCGCCGAAGCGCTGAGGTCGGCGGCGACCTCCGGCGGCAGGTCGGCGTCCTCGTCCTCGCCCAGATAGGCGCGGATCACCGCCGGGTCGTTCTTCACCGAATTCGGGTCGCCGTCGGAAATCTTCCGACCGTAATCCAGCACCACCACATGGTCGGAAATGCGCATCACCACGCTCATGTCATGCTCGATCAGCAGCACGCCGGTTTGCCGCCCGTTCGGGTTGCGGGCGTCGCGGATGAAGGTCAGGATTTCGGCCAGATCGCCCGATTCGCGCGGGTTCAGGCCCGCCGCCGGTTCGTCCAGGCACAGCAGCACCGGCTCCGTGCACATGGCGCGCGCGATTTCCAGACGGCGCTGCGCGCCGTAGGGCAGGTTGCCCGCCTCCCAATCGGCGAATTCGGTCAGCTTCACCCGGTCCAGCCAATATTTGGCCAGATCGAGCGCTTCCTTTTCCGCCGCCCGGTAGGTCGGCAGCCCCAGCAGACCGGCGATGGCGAAGCCCGAGGCCCGCATCAGCTTGTTGTGCTGGGCGACGATCAGGTTTTCCAGAACGCTCATGCCGCCGAACAGGCGGATGTTCTGGAAGGTGCGCGCCACGCCCGCCTGTTGGGCGATGCGGTAGCCCGGCATCCGTTCCAGCAGGAACTCCTTGCCGTCCGGATGGCGCAGCGTCAGCCGCCCCACGGTGGGGGTGTAAAAACCGGTGACGCAGTTGAACAGCGTCGTCTTGCCGGCCCCGTTCGGGCCGATCAGCGCGGTGATCTCGCCCGCCCGCGCCACAAAGGACACGTCGTTGTTGGCCACCAGACCGCCAAAACGCATGGTCAGATGCTCAACGCTCAACAAAGGCTTGTCGTCAGTCATCGCGACGCTCATCGGGCGGCCCCCCCGGCGGCGGATTTTTTCCCGCCGTGCAAAAGAATGGTCGGGTCGCGGTGGGCCAGCAGGCCGCGCGGACGCCACAGCATAATCACCACCATGCCCATGCCGAAGGCCAGCATGCGGTAGTCGGCCAGCTCGCGGAAGGCTTCGGGCAGGCCGATGACCAGCAGCGTCGCCACGACGACGCCCGCCTGGCTGCCCATGCCGCCCAGCACGACGATGGCCAGAATGATCGCCGATTCGATGAAGGTGAAGCTTTCCGGGCTGATGAAGCCCTGGCGGGTGGCGAAGAAGGACCCGGCGAAGCCGCCGAACATCGCGGCGATGGCGAAGGCCGCCAGCTTCATGTTGGTGCGGTTGATGCCCAACGAGGCGCTGGCGATCTCATCCTCGCGCAGGGCTTCCCAGGCGCGGCCCAGCGGCAGCTTGCGGATGCGCAGGGTGAA
>NZ_JBMDKF010000061.1:0-1927 GCF_057809575.1 Azospirillum sp. FG154
GGCCAAGGCCAGGATCAGGTAATACATGAAGACGATGCGGTGCAGCGGCGAGAAGTCCAGGCCGAACAACTCGTGGAAGGCCGCCATCCCCTCCGCCGGGGTGCGCGAGAATTCGGCGATGCCGAAGAAGCTCGGGCGCGGAATGCCGGAGATGCCGTTGGGGCCGCCGGTGAATTGGTACCAGTTGACCAGAACGATGCGGACGATCTCGCCAAAACCCAAGGTGACGATGGCGAAATAGTCGCCGCGCAGCCGCAACACCGGAAAGCCCAGCAGCACGCCCGAACAGGCGGCCAGCACACCGGCCAGCGGCAGGCACACCCAAAAGCTCAAACCGAAATAATGGGCCAGCAACGCGTAGGAATAGGCGCCGACGGCGTAAAAGGCGACATAGCCCAAATCCAGCAGACCGGCCAGACCGACGACGATGTTCAGCCCCCAGCCCAGCATGATGTAGGTCAGCAGCAGAATGCCGATGTCCAACAATTGGCGGTCGGCCAGCGGCGTCAGCGGCAACAGGACGGCGCCGATGAAGGCGACCGGGGCGATGTATTTGGTGGCGTGCTGCACCTGGGCGGCGACGCGGTCCATCTTGCGGTCGCGCTCGGCCAGCGTCAGCTTCGAGCGGTGGGTGGTGACGGCGAAGGCGGCGCGCAACGCGATGATTCCGCCGCCCGCGACCAGCACCAGGCGCAGCACCTGCGTCGGCAGCGGGATGGCCAGACCGACGGCGGCGGCGGCCAGCGCCAAAAACAGCACCGGCAGCGCCAGACCCTGGCCGATCAGGCCCAGGCCCAGACGGCCGAAAAAGACCAAAAGGACCGAAGCGACGACCTCCTCGGGCCGGGCTTCGATGCCAAGCCCGGTCGGGCGGTCGATGGTGCGCAAACCGACCAGCGGAACGGTCAGCAGCAGGGCGACGAAGGCGGCGAAGCCCGCGTCGCGCAGGCTGCCCGACCAGTCGACGGCCTTGGCGGCGACATGTGGGGCGCCAGCGGCGTGAGACGGCATGGTCATGACCTTACACCTTCTCGATTTCCGGCCGACCCAGCAGGCCGGTCGGACGGAAGATCAACACGAGGACGAGCAGGGTGAAGGTGGCGACGTCCTTCCATTCCGAGCCGACATAGCCCGACCAGAAGGATTCGATCAGCCCGATCACCACCCCGCCCAGCATGGCGCCGGGCAACGAGCCGACCCCGCCCAGAACGGCGGCGGTGAAGCTCTTCACGCCCGCCAGGAAACCGATGTAGAAATCGATCACGCCATAGATCAACAACACCATCATGCCCGCCACGGCGGCCAAAGCGGCGCCCATGACGAAGGTCAGCGAAATGATGCGGTCGACGTTGACGCCCAGCAACCCGGCCATCTTCTTGTCCTGCTCGCAGGCGCGCTGCGCCCGACCCAGCGAGGTCTTGTTGATGAGGATGGTGAAGCCGATCATCAGCGCCAGCGTCAGCACGATCGTCGCCAACCGCACGTAGCTGACCGAAACCTCGCCGTCCAGAAGGGTCAAATTGCCCGGCAGGATCGGTTGCAGCGGCTTCGACCGCGCCCCCTGAAGGATCTGCATGTAGTTTTGCAGGAAGATCGACATGCCGATCGCCGAAATCAGCGGGGCCAGTCGCGGCGAGTTGCGCAGGGGCCGGTAGGCGATCCGCTCCACCGTCCACCCATACACGCTGGTGAACAGCATCGACGCCGCCAGCATCACCACCAGCGCCAAAGGCACCCAGGTGATCCCCAACGCCCCCATCGCCAAAAACGTGATCAACGCCACAAACGACCCGATCATGTAGATCTCGCCGTGCGCAAAATTGATCATGCCGATGATCCCGTAAACCATCGTGTAACCAATCGCGATCAGGCCATAAATGGCCCCAAGCGATAGGCCGTTGATCAATTGCTGTAGAAAATAATCCAT
>NZ_JBMDKF010000062.1:0-1338 GCF_057809575.1 Azospirillum sp. FG154
AAATTATGAGTTTTTTGATGTGTAGGCGCAATGTCAAAATGTCAGTCCAGCGCAACATAGAACTGTCAGTCTTCCGTCGGGTTTGCGACGGCTGGGAGGCTGGCGATGGGCTGGATAACGATGAGCGGACGGGATCTTCAGCGGGTCGAGGTTCTCGGTGAGGTTTTAAGCGGGCATCGTGATGTTGCCTCGGCGGCGTCGGTTCTGGCGGTGAGCGAACGGCAGATTTGGCGTCTTCTGGCCCGCTACCGGTCCGGCGGCGCCGGGTCTCTTGCGCATGGTGGCCGAGGGCGGCCGTCCAATCGCCGCATTGGCGACGAGCGGCGTGAGCAGGTTTTGGAGCTTGTCCGCAGCCCGACGGGAGCGAGCACCGCTGGTTCGAGGATCGGGGCGATCCCTGCACGTTGCTGGTGTTCATCGACGACGCGACAGGTCGGCTGATGCAACTGCGCTTTGTCGTGTCGGAGAGCGCCTTCTCATACTTCGCGGCGTTGGATGGGTATTTGGCGGCGCATGGTCGGCCTTTGGCTTTCTACTCGGACAAGCATTCGGTGTTCCGAGTATCGCAGAGCGAGGCGAAGGGCGGCCAGGGCATGACGCAATTCGGGCGGGCTTTGGCGGAACTGACGATCGAGATCCTGTGCGCGAACTCCAGCCAGGCGAAGGGCCGGGTCGAGCGGGCGAACCGGACGTTGCAGGACCGGCTGGTGAAGGAACTGAGGCTGGCTGGCGTCACCGGCATCGACGCGGGCAACGCCTTCCTGCCCGGCTTCATTGAGCGCTTCAACGCCCGTTTTGCGGTCTTCCCTGCCCGACCGGACGATGTGCGCCGACCGGTGACGGTGACGCCGGATCGTCTGCGCGAGATCCTGTGTTGGCGCGAACAACGCCATGTCGGCCAACAACTGACGCTGTCCTACGAACGCAAACGGATCATGCTGGAGGTGACGGAACGGACGCAGGGGCTGGTCGGCCACTATGTTGACACCTATGCCTTTGCCGATGGCCGCCTTGAACTGCGGTGGAAGGGAGAGGCGCTGCCCTACCGCGCGTTCGACAAGGACCAACGGGTCCTGCACACCGACATCGTGGAAAACAAACGGCTGAGCGCGGTGCTGGCGCAGGTGAAGGAGATGCAGGACAGCCAGCCTCCGCCCCGGGTGAAGACCAACAGCGAGAAACTCGGGTATCGCGGCAAGGCCGACGGAGGAAAGCGGGGGCGCAAAAGCTTCGTGGACAAACACATCGAGGCGAAAGCCGCCGAATAGCGCCGGGGTTGGCAGTCCTACTTTGCAAAAACCGCTGACACTTCAATCCGGTTGCAACAAAATTTGTAGG
>NZ_JBMDKF010000064.1:0-1122 GCF_057809575.1 Azospirillum sp. FG154
CGCTGGAATGCCCCCCAATTTTGAGATTCTGCTAAAGTGTTCCGGCTCTCTGTGGGAGAGGACGGATGGGAGAGAAGCGAAGTGTTGAGTTCAAGGTTTCGCTGGTTCGTCGGCTTGAGGCTGGCGAACGGGTGACGGACCTTGAACGAGAAAGTGGTGTGTTCCGTTCGCGGATTTACCGCTGGCGGGCGTCTTTTGCTCGTGATGGGGAGGCTGGATTGGAGCGCGCTCCCGGTCGTCAGCGTGGCTATCGGCGGTCAGGTGCGGTTGGGGGAACGGCGCCGGAGGTTCCAGCTCCCGGCGCGCCGTCGGAAGCTGCTTTGGCTCAGCTTGGGCCGGAGGCGCGCGCCTGGGTGTCGGCGCTTGAGCGGACGGTCGCGCGTCAGCAGTTGGAATTGGATTTTTTCAGCGAAGCCTTGCAGCGGGTCGAGGAGTCGCGTCGGTCGATGAACGCGGCTGGCGAGAGGGCGTCTACGCCGCCATCCAGGCGCTGACGCAGCGGCAAGGCAGGCTTTCGGTGGAACGGATGTGCGGCTTGGCCCAGGTGAGCCGGGCGGGTTTCTACCGGCATTGGCGGGAGCGCGCTCCGAGGGCGGAGGAGACGGACCTGCGCGACGCGATCCAGCGCCTGGCGTTGGCGCATCGGCATTACGGCTATCGGCGGATCACGGCGCTGCTGCGCCGTGAGGGGCGGCTGGCGAACCACAAGCGGGTGCTGAGGCTGATGCGGGAGGACAATCTGCTGAGCCTGCGGCGGGCGGCGTTCGCGCCGACGACGACGGACAGCCGTCATGACTTTCCGGTTTGGCCCAACCTGGCGCGCCGCTTGACGTTGAGCGGGCCGAATCAGTTGTGGGTGGCCGACATCACCTATGTCCGGCTGGGCGGGGAGTTCGCCTATCTGGCGGTGGTGCTGGACGCTTGGTCCCGACGGGTGATCGGTTGGGCGTTGGCCGACCATCTGCGCGCGGAACTGGCGCTGGAGGCGCTGGACGGCGCCTTGGCCGCGCGGGGAGGGGGGCCGATGGTTCACCACTCCGATCGTGGCGTCCAGTACGCCTGCCGGGCCTACGTCGAGCGTCTGAAGGCCCACGGCGTCCAGCCAAGCATGAGCCGCGTCGG
>NZ_JBMDKF010000065.1:0-765 GCF_057809575.1 Azospirillum sp. FG154
GTAGCCGTAGGGGAACCTGCGGCTGGATCACCTCCTTTCTAAGGAAGCTGACCCGAACTTTGTTGAAACCCTGCTTCAACGGTACGATTTGCGCCGCCGTCGGCGCATCCCTTCTCACGGTTCTCGACGCGCCTGGTTCGCAGGCGCAGAGGGGCTAGTAGCTCAGTTGGTTAGAGCGCGCGCTTGATAAGCGTGAGGTCGGAGGTTCAAATCCTCCCTGGCCCACCAGCTTTTTCGGTGCGCCTCGCGCATCGAACGCGCCAGTGGCGCGTTTGAAGAAAAAGCTCCGAGCGGCGTGAGCCGATCGGGGATGATTTCTTCGGACGTCAACCATCAAGGGGGCATAGCTCAGTTGGGAGAGCACCTGCTTTGCAAGCAGGATGTCGTCGGTTCGATCCCGTCTGCCTCCACCATCCGCCTTGGCGGTTGGTGTCGAGGGTGAAGGATCAGCCGCCCGATTTCGAGGATCGTTGGAAGGAACCACAACACGGGATACGTGGACCTTGGCGAAGCCTGCTTCGCTGAGGGCGCCTTGCTCCTCCGGGAGTTTGAGGCGGGATCATGGACAAGTGAAGATGAAGTGCAAGTGACCGAGGACAGACCTCGGCCGGCTCACAAGGCTGGTTGAGGTCATGCATCTGAAACGGCGGAGAGACGCTGTGTCAATGAGCAGGCTTGTTCCTGCGCGTGGCGCGCAATCTTCGTTTCTTGAGATCAAGCGTCTGAAGGGCATCTGGTGGATGCCTTGGCACTGAGAGGCGATGA
>NZ_JBMDKF010000066.1:0-730 GCF_057809575.1 Azospirillum sp. FG154
GCCACTATAACCCGCTCCACCGACGGGGCGGCGCTTCACGAAGCGGCGCGGCGGCGGAGAAAAAGGAAGCGAAAACAAGCGGTTGGGTTCGGCGGCGCCGGTTCTGACGAGCGGTTTGAAGCTTCCGCTTTCGACCTGAATGTTCGGCCTTCTCCGGCCCGCCTCTCCGAAGGGAGGGATGGGGGAGTGGCCGATGCGGCGCTTCCAGCGCTGCGGGATTTTTGACAAGTGCATACCGTGTTGTGAGAAGGGATGCGCAGGCGGCGGTGCGGGTTGCACCGTTTGACGTTGGGTTTCGATCTGGTTTGGGATCGGCACATCAGCGGACGTCTGTAGGCATCCAAAGTTGAAGCAAGTTAACTGTAACAGGTTTTCTGACGCTTGGGTTTGGACGTTTTCGGACGATCCGTCTCAGTCGGTTTCCGGTTTACTGGAGATCGATTTGAACCTGAGAGTTTGATCCTGGCTCAGAACGAACGCTGGCGGCATGCCTAACACATGCAAGTCGAACGAAGGCTTCGGCCTTAGTGGCGCACGGGTGAGTAACACGTGGGAACCTGCCTTTCGGTTCGGAATAACGTTTGGAAACGAACGCTAACACCGGATACGCCCTTATGGGGGAAAGTTTACGCCGAGAGAGGGGCCCGCGTCCGATTAGGTAGTTGGTGAGGTAACGGCTCACCAAGCCGACGATCGGTAGCTGGTCTGAGAGGATGATCAGCCACACTGG
>NZ_JBMDKF010000067.1:0-542 GCF_057809575.1 Azospirillum sp. FG154
TTGTCGTCGGCGAAGCGTTCGATCACCGCGTCATAGGCGACGATGGCCCCCGCCGAGTCGCCCGTTGCGCCGAGCCTGTACCCCTTGTTGACCATGGCCCTGGCGACCGGTTCGCGCATGGCTGGTTCGATGTCGTCGGCGAAGCGTTCGATCACCGCGTCAGAGGCGACGATGGCCGCCGCCGGGTCGCCCATTTCGCCGAGCGTGATCCCCTTGTTGACCATGGCCTTGGCGACCTGTTCGCGCAGGGCTGGTTCTTTGTCGTCGGCGAAGCGTTCGATCACCGCGTCATAGGCGACGATGGCCCCCGCCGGGTCGCCCATTGCGCCGAGCCTGTTCCCCTTGTTGACCATGGCCATGGCGACCTGTGCGCGCAGGGCTGGTTCGATGTCGTCGGCGAAGCGTTCGATCACCGCGTCATAGGCGACGATGGCCCCCGCCGCATCGCCCGTTGCGCCGAGCCTGTACCCCTTGTTGACCATGGCCCTGGCGACCTGTGCGCGCATGGCTGGTTCTTTGTCGTCGGCGAAGCGTTCGATCAC
>NZ_JBMDKF010000068.1:0-469 GCF_057809575.1 Azospirillum sp. FG154
CGAGCTGGGCGGAGCGCGCGCGGCTGTTCGCCCTGCCCCGCTCCTCCTGGGCCGAGTATGACCGGGCGCTGCTGTCCACGGGCGGCATGATCGTCGAACGTTCGCTGAAAAGCGTCGAGCTGACGCCGGAGGTCCGCGCCTGTTTCGGCATTGACGCGACGCACATCGCCCCCGCCGAACTGATGCGCCGCCTGCTGACCGCCAAGGTCGATCTGCTGTGGTTCGGCGGCATCGGCACCTACATCAAGGAATCGGGCGAAACCAACGCGGAGGCGGGCGACAAGGCGAACGACGCCCTGCGCGTCGATGGCCGCGACATCCGCGCCACGGTGATCGGCGAAGGGGCCAATCTGGGCGCGACCCAGCGGGGCCGCATCGAGGCCGCCCGTTTCGGGGCCAATGGCCAGGGCGTGCGGCTGAACACCGACGCCATCGACAATTCGGCGGGCGTGGACACGTCGGACCACGA
>NZ_JBMDKF010000069.1:0-422 GCF_057809575.1 Azospirillum sp. FG154
CCGGCGCTGGTCGTGTTCATGAACAAGGTCGACATGGTCGACGACGAAGAGCTGCTGGAGCTGGTCGAGCTGGAAGTGCGCGAGCTGCTCTCGTCCTACCAGTTCCCGGGCGACGACATTCCGATCACCAAGGGTTCGGCGCTGTGCGCGCTGGAAGACCGTTCGCCGGAAATTGGCCGCGACGCGGTTCTGGCCCTGATGAAGACGGTCGACGAGTACATCCCGCAGCCGGAGCGTCCGGTTGACCGTCCGTTCCTGATGCCGATCGAAGACGTGTTCTCGATCTCGGGTCGCGGCACGGTGGTGACGGGTCGCGTCGAGCGCGGCATCGTGAAGGTCGGCGAAGAAGTCGAGATCGTCGGCCTGAAGGCCACGGTGAAGACGACCGTGACCGGCGTTGAAATGTTCCGCAAGCTGCTCGA